>DAIRWA010000275.1:0-2513 GCA_036802545.1 Bacillota bacterium
CGGAAAGAACTCGGCGTACATCACAGGGCAGGTGCTGTCGATTGACGGCGGTATGTCCATGGGTGCCCTAACATAGTGCTAATTTGAAGGAGGTGACTGGTTGTGGCACGCGACGACGTATTCGAGAGAGTGAAGAAGATCATTGTTGACCAGTTGGGAGTGGACGAGGATTTGGTTACCGTGAATGCCTCGTTCATTGACGACCTCGGCGCGGACTCCTTGGAAATCGTAGACCTCATAATGGCCTTTGAAGGCGAGTTTGGGATCACCATCCCCGATGAGGACGCGGAGAACCTTTCGACAGTAAAGTCCGCCGTAGATTATCTGTGCGATAGCACAAAGGAATAGAGTAGCCGTCCCGCCATTTCGTCTATGGCGGGACCATTTCTCGTGCGCCGGGCATGGCGCTTCAGCTGGATCCTAACCCGTGCAATGCCGAACGAGTACTTCACGAAAGCCGGGTACCCAAGCTTCAAAGAACTCTATCTTGCTGCTTAAGTGTAAAGTCTGGAAGCGCCGTATACCGAACGGTACGTACGGTGCTGTGGGAGGTCGGCTGGCCGATTAACGACCAGCCTCCTACCCGTTCAATTGAGAGGGCGTGGCCGACTGTGCCGGGCAGACGGGTTGTGATTACAGGGATGGGGGTCGTTACTCCCATCGGAAATGGAGTGGAAGTATTCTGGGACGGGCTTCTATCCGGCAAGTCGGGCATTCATAGGATTACCCGGTTTGATGTTGATGGGCTCCCTTGTCAAATCGCCGGAGAAGTTGATTTTGATGTCTCGGAGCACATCGAGAAGCGCGATGCAAGGAAGATGGACAGGTTTACTCAGTTTGCCATAGTGGCCGGAAGGATGGCGTACGCGGATGCGGCTCTAAACGGCAACTATGATGCTGAGAGGTTCGGAGTCATAGTGGGTACGGGTATCGGGGGTATGGATACACTTATCCGAGAGGCTCAGGCCCTGGTCGAGAAAGGGCCCGGACGTGTCTCTCCCTTTTTCATCCCTATGATGATCGCCAACATGGCGGCCGGTCAGGTTTCTATAGATCTGGGGTTGAAGGGACCCATGAACGCGGTGGTTACCGCGTGCGCCACGGGGACGAATGCCATAGGCGATGCCTACCGCATAGTTGAGCATGGAGATGCTGACCTTATGCTGGCAGGAGGCACGGAGGCTTCTATTCTTCCCCTTGCTTTGGCCGGGTTTTCATCCATGAAGGCGTTATCCACCCAGAATAGCCTCGAAGGGCGCGCCTGCAGGCCGTTTGATAAGAACAGAGATGGGTTTGTGATGGGTGAAGGGGCCGGCCTGTTAGTGTTGGAGGACTTAGAACATGCCAAAGCCCGGGATGCCAGGATCTACGCTGAGATAGTGGGATACGGAATGAGCTCCGACGCATATCACATAACCGCCCCAAGCCCATCGGGTGAAGGCGCGACGCGCTGCATGTCCGCGGCTATCGCGTCTGCGGGGCTCAAGCCGGACGATGTGGACTATGTGAACGCTCACGGTACTTCCACTCCCGCCAACGATGTCAACGAAACTGCGGCGATAAAAGGGGCTTTGGGTAACCGGGCCTATGAGATCCCGGTATCTTCAGTGAAATCCATGATCGGCCACCTTCTGGGAGCGGCGGGGGCAGTAGAGACAGTGGCGACCGCCTTGGCCTTGTACAAGCAGATAGTGCCTCCTACCATCAATTACGAGGAGCCCGACCCTGATTGCGATCTGGACTACGTTCCCAATAGCCCAAGAAAGACCGGGATTGAGGTGGCCCTAAAGAATTCCTTTGGATTCGGAGGTCAAAACGCGTGTTTGGCGCTTCGCCGGTATATGAATTGAAAGCGAAAATCGAAGGCGTCTTGCTCTCCTTGCCGCCGGAACTGCGCAAAGAAGCCTTGACCCATATTTCCTACGCCAACGAGGTGGGGGGCCGTCCTAACGAACGCCTCGAGTACTTGGGCGACGCGGTGCTCCATCTTTGTGTCGCCAGTATCTTGTTTGAGACTTACCCTGACGCGCCTGAGGGGGACCTCACGAGAATGCGGGCTCATCTCGTCTCAGGCAGCGCCCTTAGCGCTATCGCCTGCAAAGGAGGTCTGGGCCGTCACCTTAAACTTGGGCGTGGCGAACAGTCTTCCGGCGGAAGGTCCAGGCCTAGGACGCTGGCAGGCGCCTTCGAGGCGGTTGTTGGGGCGCTCTATTTGCAGATGGGGTTCCAAGCCAGCATGGAGTTCGTACGCCAAGTGGTGATCCCGGCAGGCGGTCTAACGGTCCCGGTGGACGCGAAGACCTTGCTTCAGGAGCAAGTCCAAAGAGAGGCCGGCGGGACTGTTGAATACCGGGTCTTGGAGGTGGAAGGCCCCGACCATTTGCCCTTATATACGGTGTCGTGCTTGATCAACGGGCACGAGGTGTCTCGGGGAAAAGGCGGTTCAAAAAAGGAAGCAGAGGAAGACGCGGCGGGCAGGTTTCTTTCGAAAGCCTAAGGGTTTTCCAGTCTAG
>DAIRWA010000276.1:0-2491 GCA_036802545.1 Bacillota bacterium
TAAGGAGACGATGATCGTTGGCGCAGGCTCTTCTTGCTCTATTCTTACTGGGTGTATTGGTGACCTTCCACGAACTGGGACACTTTCTCGCGGGGCGCCTTATGGGCGTCTACATCCACGAGTTTGCTATCGGATTCGGACCTGTAATCTATTCCAGGATGAAGGACGAGACCCGCTATACCATAAGAGCTATCCCGGTTGGAGGATTCAATCGGTTCGCGGGTGAGGAGGGCCCGGACCGTGATGAGGATCTAGATATCCCTAAAGAAAGGCTGATCGGCAACCTGTCGCCGGGGCGCAGGGCTTTCGTCATAGTCGCAGGGCCGGTCTTTAACCTTTTGGTGGCGGCTTTGGCCTTTTTCCTAGTCTTTTCTTTCGTAGGCATTCAGACTCCCACCACACGCATCATAGAAGTTTTGCCTGCGTATCCCGCAGAAAGCGCGGGAATGCGGGCAGGCGACATAGTCACAGCCATCGCCGGCAGTCCGGTTAGAACCTGGGAAGACTTGGCGATGTTGGTACAAGGCAGAGCAGGTCAACCGACGGAGATAACCGTTCAAAGAAACGGCGAGGTCCTAGAGCTGAGCTTAGTGCCTATCGAGATGGACGGCGTCGGAGTGATCGGTGTCCGACCGGACTTTGAGCTTCTCCGAGTAGGCTTTTTCCAAGGCATCGCAGCAGGATTTGCCGAGACCTACTACGTCAGCGTAGCTTGGATTACGGGGATCATCGGCATGCTGATCGGCAAAGTGACGCCGGAGGTCACAGGGCCTATCGGGATTACTCAAATACTCGGTGAAGCGGCACGAACCGGGCTTGCCCAGCTCTTCTACATTGTAGGTATACTGTCGGCGAACTTGGCTCTGTTCAACTTGATGCCGTTCCCAGCCTTAGACGGCAGCAGACTGATTTTCTATGGGATTGAAGCCATAAGAGGTAAACCCATAGATCCCGAAAAGGAAGGCATGGTTCATTTTCTCGGGTTCTTCCTTCTCATGGCCTTGTTCGTGTTTATAACCTTTAAAGACATCGTGCGGCTTGTGCGGTAGAGCACAGGGCCTCCCAAAGGAACATATAGGGAAAGGGTGACGGTTTTGGATCCCCTAAACAGCATCTATACGCGTCGCAAGACAACCCCTGTAAAGTGCGGCGAGGTCACAATTGGGGGAGTATACCCAATTTCCATCCAGACGATGACCAGGTCCGATACACGTGATATCCAAAGCACAGTGGCTGAGATTAGGGCCGCAACGGATGCGGGGGCCGACATAGTCCGAGTGGCAGTCTTGGATAAAGAGGCCGCGGAAGCTATATCCGCCATAAGCAAGCAGGTTGTATGCCCTATCGTGGCTGACATCCACTTCGATTACCGGCTGGCCATATCGGCTCTCAAGAATGGAGCCCACAAGGTCAGAGTGAACCCGGGAAACATCGGCGGTTCGGACAAGCTTCTCGCGGTAGCTTTAAAGGCTAAAGAGACCGGCGCGGCTATCCGCGTCGGAGTCAACAGCGGTTCGGTCCCAAAAGACATTTTGGCCCGTTACGGCTCGCCAACCCCCGAAGCCATAGTAGAAACGGCTAAGCGAAGCCTAGTCTTTCTCGAAGATAATGGAGCTACAGGCATTGTGATCTCTCTTAAGTCATCTAGAGTCCCCGACACCGTGCAATCCTACGCCCTCATGGCACCACAGACGGAGTGGCCGTTTCACGTCGGAATAACCGAGGCCGGACCTGGAACCACAGGAGTCATCAAGTCTACGGCAGGGATAGCTTCGCTCCTGACTATCGGGCTTGGAGACACAGTCAGGGCGTCTCTTACCGGACCTTTGCTGGATGAGGTAAGGACCGCTCAAGACATCCTCCAAGCGATAGGCGTAGCCTCATTTGGGCCGGACGTGATCTCGTGCCCGACTTGCGGACGAACTCAAGTGGACTTGGTCCCGGTAGCGCGTGAGATATCAGAGAAAGTGCGCGGACTCAAGATCCCTATGAAAATAGCGGTCATGGGATGTCCTGTTAATGGCCCGGGTGAGGCTAAGGAGGCCGACGTAGGTCTGGCTTGCGGGCGTGATGGGGGAGTGCTCTTCTCCCGGGGCATAGTAGTGGGCAGCGTACGGTCCGAGGACATGGTCTCCGGACTCATGTCCCTTATTCTGGCGGAAGCAAAGAAGCGCGGAAAGACTGGGGGCTCGTCGCTGCATTTAGACCATGGAGGGTCTTTGAATGAGCAGCGTTAGAAGCGTTAGAGTTGAACCATCTTCTGAAGACCTGCGGATCGACAGTATAGTCCAAGTCGTTGACATTGCCGGGGCCGAGCTTTTGAAGCACCTCTCGATTCGCTACATAGACGTTACGGATAGTGACAGCCTTTGGACGATTACCGTAAACGCTTCAGATCCTACCCGGTGGAACAAGGCGGCCAAGGCTCACGAAAAGGGCACCCTTGATATGTTGTTGGCGACTGGCCGCCAAGAAATCAAGAAACAGGCCG
>DAIRWA010000277.1:0-2489 GCA_036802545.1 Bacillota bacterium
GCTTCACGGAGCTGGAAGTCCTCCATTATGCGGCGGCCGCCGAAGCCTTCTCAAGCCATCCGATAGCTACGTCCATAAGACAGGCGTATGGCAAGGATATCCCTCATGGCGAGATACAAAACTACCAGGATATCGCGGGACACGGCGTAAGCGCTTCATTCAACGGGAAGCACATTCTGGCCGGAAACGATAGCCTCTTGGAGCAAGCCGGCATTTCTTACGGCGAGTGCGACGCCGAAGGTACCGTGGTCTATGTGGCTGTTGATAACAACTTCGCCGGGTGTATCGATATCGCGGATGAGATCAAAGAAGACGCCAAGACTGCGGTCGCACGACTGAAGAAGCTGGGGATCCAGAAGATCGCGATGCTCACGGGGGACAAGGAGTTTGTCGCCGAAAAAGTTGCGCGGCGCCTCGACCTCGACGGCTTCTACCCGGAGCTTCTCCCCGAGGATAAGGTCGAGAAGGTTGAAAAGATGAAGTCGGTGATGCCGAACCCCAAGAGGAACAAGCTAATCTTCGTGGGCGACGGGATCAATGACGCACCGGTCATCGCCAGGGCCGATGTCGGCGTGGCCATGGGGGGACTCGGCAGCGACGCGGCTATTGAGGCAGCGGATGTCGTGTTGATGGAAGATGCTCCCTCGAAACTTGCCACGGCGATCAGCATTTCGCGCCGGACCAGGCGAATCGTCAGGCAGAACGTTGTGTTCGCCCTTCTTGTGAAAGGCGTTTTCATCGTGCTCGGTTCCTTTGGAGTCGCCTCAATATGGGAGGCGGTCTTCGCGGACGTAGGCGTCGCCCTTCTGGCTGTCTTCAATGCGATGAGAACGCTGAGATACGCTGGAGATTAAGGCATGAGTGCCGCCCAAGTGGCTAATCCTTACGCGCCTGAAGTCGTAGCACTGCAAACTAGGCATGGTGTGTGAGACTGATGAGGGCCCCTTACCGGGGCCCCTTCTTGGTTTATTGACTTTCCATGAAGAAACTGTCGGATTCTGCTAGCGTTTGACTTCCATCAAAAAAACTCTACGCCTAGGGCCGCATGGCACATGGTATTGCTGAGGCGGTCCGACGTGACGCCACACTCGGCGAGCCAGACAAGGACACATACCTATATCGTCCAGACCGGCACAACGGCAGTTGATCGATCTATGGCAGATAACTCCTGCTTTGTGCAAACGACCGCGCCCATACCCCGCGGCACACTGGCAGAGTCCAAAGCCCTAAATGCCCGTGTCAGTTCGGACGGAGGCGACGCTGTCCTCTTGATCTCGATCGGATGAAGGCGTCCGTCCCTCTCGATGATCAGATCGATTTCTCTACCATCATGGTCCCGGTAATAGTGCGCCACACATTCCAACCCGTTGTTAGCGTAGCTTTTCATGATTTCCGCTACAACATAGTTTTCTAATACGGCGCCGTTAATCGCCCCGTTCATCAGAATGTCAGAGGTCATATACCTGGTGAGATACGCGACTACTCCGGTGTCGAAAAAGTACAGCTTCGGTGTCTTGACCATTCGTTTGAGGAGATTGTTGTAGTATGGACGCAGGAAAAAGACCACTCCGGATCGCTCCATGATGCTGAGCCAGCGCCTCGCTGTATCATCGGTCACGTTGACATCCATAGCGATGTCATGAACATTCAGGAGTTGTCCGACCCGACATGCCGCTGCCCTTACGAAGTCGGCGAACTGCAGCGAATCCACTCGGGTAAGCATGTCCCCTATATCGCGCTGGATGTACGTCTGCAGGTAGCTACGGTCGAGACCGGATGGATCCAGGTTCACCTCCCGGCCCAGTAGTTATTGGCCGCGGCGACAGTCTGGAAGTTGACAGCGACTACGTGTGATGCGGCTATCAAGCTGTCCGCGTTTCTCGAGTAGATCACTTGATTCGCCTCTGCTCGGTGAGTTCTCTCTAGGGCTGTCCAGTTGACTCCGCATTTGACGCACGGATCGGCAGCGAGAGGCCATATGTCTCAAGTGGAGAGTCGTCAAAACACGTGAGAACCGAAAAGGCGCGTCTCACCTATCTCCAGTTCGGGTAAGGGCCCCATCTGGGTCAAGCGAAGAATTGCCGGACCCAGATGGGAGACTATCATATGGTAAGAAGGCACACAACGTTGTTCTGCTGCTGTCCTGCGCAACAGCAAGGAGTAAACGAGACGTGGCGGAGCGAGCTGTCTATGGGACGATCGAAGGAGACCCCATGGCTCTTGTAGAAACTGACAAGACATATTCGATGGGAGGGAAAGCCATGCTGTTTATCTGCTATCCCCAGTGTTCCACGTGCCGCAAGGCACAACAATGGCTTGACGATCACGGTATCAAGTACGAGTTTCGCAATATCAAGACGCACAACCCAACTATGAACGAGCTCCGTGAGTGGCACGCCAAGAGCGGCATTCCTCTCCGTAGGTTCTTCAACACCAGCGACTGTGTCTTCCGGGGTACCGGAGGCCGCACCTTTCTCAGAGTCAGCCGC
>DAIRWA010000278.1:0-2471 GCA_036802545.1 Bacillota bacterium
CGGGTTGAATAACGCTTGTCGAGAGAAAAAGGCCCCTTTGCGGGAGCCCGCGCGATTTGGCTTCTTGCTGGATTCACTTCGCCGAAACAGCGTCTTCCTTCAGTCGCTACGTTCGTGTTCTTCGCTAACCTCAAGTATCTCTTGCGGTGAGTCGCATATGGCTATCTGAAGCACCGTTGAAAGATGGGCTCTGCGATTGGGAGATCGAAGGGTACAGGCGCCACGCTTATGGGCTCGGTTGGTGCAGGGCGGTGGGTCGATAGACAGTGGTATACCGTGTGGATACAATGTGATCACGAGGAGGTTCGGATATGATAAAGACCCTGACTGTTCACGGCAACAGTGTGGCCCTAATAATCGAAAAGCCGATTCTCGAGCTTCTCAATATCTCTGTTGATACGCCGCTTCGAATATCAACTGATGGAAGGAGTCTCATCGTCTCTCCGGCGGATAGCCACGACAGGAGCACTCGCTTTGAATCTGCGCTCAAGAGAGTCAACAGAGATCATTCTGAGACAATGAAGAAACTGGCGGGCATCGAATGAGGGAAGTGACTTTTCTGACCCTTGCCGAGGCCGTTGAGATACACAACGACATGGTCGGCAAATATGGGGGCACAGCAGGTGTCAGATGCCAGAGGATATCGGTGGATGGCCCTGAGCAGCCACTCGATGAGTTCAGAACGTGCGTCAGCGTACCCGAGCCGCGAAGTCCTGCACCTCCTTTTGGATCTGATTGGCTCAGACATTGAGAGGCAAGAGATGTCCTTGATGATAACCATAGCAGACAGATAATGCACAGAACGGGTTGCCGAAAGTCACTAGTATAGACGTACGCAAGCGTGAATGTGTTTCCTGAATCGTCAGGGAACAGGTCTCCCTCCTCGCTCGTCTAGGTAAATAGAACCCTGTTTACAGTTCCAATCTACCGCCGATCTCAACGCAACAAGGGACCAGTCTTTCTAACGACGAACTCACAAGAGGGGTGGGAGATCTCAGCACGGGAGGTATGCAGTGTGCTTTGGGAGAAGCTGTTCCGACCCGGTAGCTTGATTGTGGCTCTAGTGATCCTCGCTCTTGTCTTTTCGTTCGCCGGTTGCATCGGCAAATACCCGACCCATCAGGTGTCTTTAGTGTGGGAAACTACGATTCCCTCCGGTAGCGCAGTCATCAATGTTTGGGATTCCGGAGAAGCCGACGTGCGTCCTTCGAGAGTAGGTGACATTGTTCCCCCAATAGTCCACTTCAACGGTTTTGGGCAGCCAGTCGCCGAATTTGATAAAGCTGACATCCCCTGCCGCTACTCCACCTCGCTGAGCCATCCCACCAAGTTCGGTTGGATTGTCCGCGATGTTCAGGCCTCACCGATCAGTCCATATTCGTTTGGGTCTGGACTCGAATCTTTCATCAAGCTGGTGACAAGGGACGGCCATGTCGCATGGGAGACGCGCGGGCCGGCAGACGCGTACGTGATGTATGCAGATGATTCAGTAGTAATTTGTCGCGGCAAGGATCCGGCCGTACTCGACAGCCTGCCGGATGTAGGGAGCATTCCCTCGTACGAGTTCAACGATCTGGTTGAGGAGCGATATAAGTCCCTGCCACACCGGATCATGGTCTTGGAGACGGCCACGGGCGGAGTCGTCTCGCAACTTGACCTCCCCAACACTCTTGCGCCCGAATTCGTGTTCCGGGCGAGTTCTCTGTCGGACAGCGTAATTGTTCATTGCGAGGAGAATGAGTTGAAGGAGAGGACCGACGACTGGCAGGGAACGTGGTCGCTCACTAACCGCGTTACCTTGTATGACTCCGCTGACGGGCAGGTCCTGTTCTCAATTGATCTGCGCGAGGCTATGCCTGAGGCATTGGTAGATTGGGTTGTGCCCTGGCGCCAGGGACTCCTACTCATCGATACCGACAATAGGATTACGGCGCTTAGCGAGAAGGGCGGAGTGCAGTGGCAAGCATCACCCAAAGGCGCGCTGGCACACAGTTTTTCGTCACTTTCGCCCATGGTGAGTTATGATGATGTCCTGTTACCTATCGCGGTCTACAACCTAAACGTGGGTCCAGATGCAGATACTGACAGGTTCTTTGTCTTTGACGACAAAGGAAAGGCATTGTTTGACCTAGGCGGCTTGTCGAGGGTCCAGCGAGCTGTGTCCGCAGACAGGGTCATCGCTGTCGCTAACGATCCCAGGACGACAGAGATGAAGTATGCGTACGTCATCGACTTGGCTGAAGGAAAAGTGGAGGTCTCGCGAGCCAGAATACCGTCATTTTCAGGTTTCGCTTTGTCACCTTCAGGCGAGTTCCTCGCCCTGGTTAGGTCCGTGTCAGAAGTCGAGTGCATAGTGTCGGTGTATAGGCTGGAGAGCGCCGAGAGTACGGATGCTGTCGTGAAAATCCTTGATCCAAACAAGATCGTTGGCGTCTTGCCCACGGAAGTAAGTCGCGTTAATGGGGACTTAA
>DAIRWA010000279.1:0-1978 GCA_036802545.1 Bacillota bacterium
GTTGGGGCAAGATAAAGAAGCGGCCACAAGCAGCGCCACCAGCAAGATCACCGGTAAGCGACGAAATCTGGATTTGAACAAGGGAAAAACCTCCCGGCACGGTTTCTCAGGTTATGATGCCGTGAAAACGGGAAGTCTATACTCTCCATCCAGATCTCGCATATTCGTCGCTTTAAGCGTTCACTCCCAGTATGCCCCCGCAAGCTCCCGCCAAAATGCAAAAGCCCAGCCTCTTAAGAAACGCGACAAACCCGATGAAAGGCGGGAACAAGACGGAGCCAATTAGCACTGTGACCAACGCGTAAACGGCTCCGATTGCCAACCCGTAAACCAAACCGTGGGACATTTGCCGTCTGGCCGTTAGGAAAGCGGCCAAGCCGACGATGACGAAACTGCCCAAGTTCACCAGCCAAGTGAGAATCCTTTCGTCTAAGCTCGTAAAGTACACCACGGTAGCTCCCAAAAGGACGAGGACTATTGCCATCCCGAGCGCCCGCAGTACTCCTCCGCCTGCCGCCCTTGTCGAAAAACCGCTGTCGAGACTTCTCTTGCTCGACCAGGTTCTCTTGGTCGAGCCGGGTGTCCTGAAAGACACCTGCCTCACCCCCCGGTTTTCTATATTCTAGGACGGCCAAGCTAAGACCGAATTCTTAGTGGAATCCAAAGCCTTTAGATCCGTGAGATCGGTAAGCAGCGGTGTGACCGATATCATGTTATTTCGAATCGCTGTAGTATCCGAGTCTTTTGGGTCCTCGCGCTCTTGGAGAGTGCCCCCGAGCCAGTACCAAGTCCTTCCTTTAGGGTCAAGGCGTTCGGTAAAGACATCCCTGTAGGCTTGCACCCCCAAACGTGTAACGGAAATGCCGGCGATAGAGTCTTTAGGGACAGCGGGCACATTGACGTTCACCAGGATAGGCCACCGGCTGTCGGAAACCGCCGAAAGAGACTGGGCTATGGCGTACTCGGCAGCATCTTCGAAGGACACCGCCTCAAAGGCGGTCACCGACACGGCCATAGATTTCACTCCCAAGAGCGCCCCTTCCAAAGCTGCGGATACGGTACCCGAGTAGAAGACATCCGTCCCAAGGTTGGACCCTCTGTTGATGCCAGAGATGAGAAAGTCCGGGGGAGCCTCCAGTATCCCCTCTACCGCCAGCTTCACGCAGTCCGCGGGAGTTCCGGAAGTAGCGAATACGGAAACCCGCTCACGCTCGCAAGGCTCCTGGTGGACCTCGATAGGTTGATGAATGCTAATGCCGTGACCGCACGCGCTTCTCTCGCGATCCGGAGCGACTGCCATTACCTTCAGGCCCTCTACTTTTGAGGCCTCTTCGATGAGGGCCCACAACCCTTCCGAATTGACCCCATCATCGTTAGTCAAGAGCAAGAGCAAGGCGAAGCCCCTTTCTATAGGAGTAACATTCCGTGACTATAGTGCCTTTCATCCTTTACCGGAATTCCATCCGGAAAGACGTGTGGAAACGTGCCGGGGCGGGCACGACACCCTGGGAAGGTCCGAAAACGAAGCCAGAAACTCCTTACCCCACCTAGACTTACCCGGGCAGGTCCGGGGGTCGGCCAACACGAAGGCCGACTTTCCGCCGTGGTCAATCTGTCTTTGTACGTGTGATCTCACCGTGAGAACCGCCTGAGCTAGGTTGACTTCGACGAATGGGTCAAGTCCGATGTCCGACATCTCCCTGCGGCGGTAGTCATCCAGCGTGTTTGGAGGCAGAAAAGGTATCCTTGCCACCACAAGGCACGAAGGGACAGGATACGCCGACCCCAGCGTCGCCATGGTTGAGAAAACCACCGTGCCTTCTTCGCCCAAGTGTTCCAACACCCGGTATCCGCCGTCTATCCCCTGGGCGTAAAGCACGATTCCCCTTTCCTCCAACTCTGAAGATGCGAGACCGTAGACCTCCTTAATGAGGGCTCGGGACGGAAACGCCACGTGCACGCCCGACTTGTAAACTTG
>DAIRWA010000279.1:1988-2462 GCA_036802545.1 Bacillota bacterium
TCACCAACAGGTCCTTAAGGTATCTGCCGTACTGAGCGGTCGACGGTACCGGAGACGGGTCAACCTGCAATAACAGAACCTCTTTTTGCCCTTTGGAACCTGCGTTCGGAGGTTCGTCATGGACAGTACCTGCAAATCCAAAGGATCTGCGAAGCCCTTGTCGAGAACAGATAGTATCCGACAAACTGGACATCAGGATGGTCTCAGTGGCCGTCTCCCTTATGCGCGATAGGCCCAACTCTCCCGGCCACAGGGCCCTCTGGGCAAGGACTTGTTGCTTTATGCCCCCCGCACCGAATACGGTATCCATAACAAGCCGGGTACCCGCCGGCTGGCAGCGCATTTCAGACATGGTCCGGGCGGCATGCTCTACGTCGCGCATTCCCCTGGACAAAATCGGGGGTCTTTCGAGCACAGGAGACTCAGGTCGACCGTAATCTTCCAAGATCTTGGAAGATTACGGTCGACCTGAGT
>DAIRWA010000280.1:0-2455 GCA_036802545.1 Bacillota bacterium
CATAAAGGTTTCGTTACGCTGTTCAGTTTTCAAGGACCGACTTCTTTCGCGTCCCCTCTCGGGGGCGCAAGGAGTACTATAGCACCCCCGAATGAGGAGATCAAGCCCCCATCAAAAAGAATTTACCGCATGGAGCAGGAAAATATGCAGACAAACCAGACTACGCCTTGGGCCTCAGCATCGGGAACAGCATCACATCTCGAATGGAGTCAACCCCGCACAAAAGCATCACCAGACGTTCAATGCCGATTCCCAGGCCACCTGCCGGAGGCATCCCGTACAGAAGCGCGGTTATGAAATCCTCATCATAAGGATGAGCTTCTTCATCTCCAAGGGCCTTCTCCCTTACCTGGGCCATGAAACGTTGTTTTTGATCAATTGGATCATTCAACTCCGAAAACGCGTTCCCAAGCTCCCTAGTGAGCACGAAGGGTTCAAACCGGTAGGTCATGCTCGGGTTCCCTTCGATCCTCTTAGCTAAAGGCGAAATCTCGACCGGATAATCCATAAGAAACGTTGGCTCAATAAGACTTGGCTCGACAAACTGATCCAAAAGCTTGTCTATGACGCTGCCTACCGTAACGCCTTTGTCCATCTTGAGATTAAGCCTTTTCACAACGGCCTTCGCATCTTTGTCGTCTCTCAGGTCTTCGGGACGAACGCCTGATAACTGGGTTATTCCATCCCAGACACTGAGGCGCTTCCACGGAGGGGTCAAGTCGATCTCGTGCCCTTCGGCCACAAGTTTCGTGCTGCCCAGTACTTCCAGAGCGCACCCGGACACCATTTCCTCTACTAGATGCATCATGTCGTTGTAGTCTGCGTAGGCCTGGTATACCTCTAACATGTAGAACTCGGGGCTATGCTTGGTATCGATTCCCTCGTTCCTGAAGTTGGGGCCGATTTCGTAAACCCTTTCAAGGCCGCCGACCAGAAGTCTCTTCAGATAGAGTTCGGTGGCGATCCGCATGTACATATCGATATCCAATGCGTTGTGATGGGTGATGAACGGGCGGGCGTTAGCACCGCCGGCAATAGATTGGAGAACCGGGGTCTGTACCTCTAGAAACCCACGTTCATCTAGATATTTGCGTATATAGGAAATAATCTTTGTCCGTTTGATGAAGGTATCCTGCACATCCGGGTTCACGATGAGATCGAGATACCGCTGCCGATACCTTAGATCGACATCGGTAAGACCGTGCCACTTTTCGGGAAGCGGACGCAGACACTTGGTGAGCATTGTCCATTCGCGAACCTCAACGGTAGGCTCTCCCCTTTTCGTCCTGAACACGGTGCCTTTCACTCCGACGATATCGCCTATATCCGTAAGGTCTGAGAAGTCGGCGTATCCCTGGTCGCCCAGGACGTCTAGACGGGCGTGGAGCTGAATCCGACCGGTTCTATCCCGCAAATCGGCAAACGCCGCCTTGCCGTGGCCTCTGAAAGCGGTAAGCCGGCCGGCGATGCTCACGGTCTGCCCGTCCATCTCATCGCACTTTTCCACTATCTGTTTGGCGTTGGAGGTTACCTCGTATTTCCCGCCCCACGGATTAATGCCTTTCTGCAACGCGAGGTCTAGCTTGGCTTTGCGGTGCGAGACCTCGTCTTGGAATCCAGGTTCGGGGACGGTCATATCTGTAGTTTCTCCGGACACTTATAAACCTCCTAATCGCCTATCGGGTGGGGCAGTGTCCCACCCTAGGTCTTAATCGAGAGCACCTCATACTTAAACGTTCCTGCCGGCACCAGTACCGACACTACTGAACCAAGCTTCTGACCCAAGAGTGCCCGACCGACCGGGGACTCGTTGGAAATACGCTTACGAGCAGGGTCCGCCTCGTGCAAGGAGCCGACTATAGTGTACTCAAGCACTTGGTCCCTGCCAAGATCCTTGAGTTGCACGGTACTGCCGACGGACACTATTCCGGGGTCTTTGCCGCCGTTCTGGGCTATCTTGGCGTGACGAAGTGTCTTCTCAAGAGTTAGGACTCGGCCTTCCAGAAAAGCTTGCTCGTTTTTGGCGTCCTCGTACTCCGAGTTCTCCGAAAGGTCCCCGAATTCTCTGGCGGCCTTGATCCTTTCGGCTACTTCCCTTCTTCTAACCAGCTTGAGGTAATTCAACTCGTCTTCAAGGTTTTTCTTGCCTTCCGGCGAAAGAAGAATCTCTCTGTCAGCCATCCTCCTCGATCTCTGCCTTTCCTGAGGATTTACTGGGGTGCCGCGAAGAACGCAGCACCCGGATAAACGCATATCAGTGTATGTCCGCTAAACTCGCTCTATGCTCTAGAGATACACGAAGACCGCTGCTAGCTAAGCTTTACAGTGGTCTTAGGGGCCACAATTCGGCAAGGGGATTATAGCATGTAAGGGGGCATTGTCAATAACCACTTAAGGCTTTGCTACGGGACATTGATATTGTCACCCTGTAAGCGGACAGTGAAAATGTCACCAT
>DAIRWA010000281.1:0-2421 GCA_036802545.1 Bacillota bacterium
TCCGCCCTCATAGCACTCCTCTAAGTATAGAGTATTGGCTATCGTTTTGAAAACAAGGGGGAGTGCTCTCGATCACGAAGGCTCGGCGGTAAACATTGCAGGCGAACTAGATCCCCATCTCCTCAAGTATTCGCACGGCGACTTCAACGGCGCGAGGACACACTTCCTTTTGTCTTCCAGGAAAGCTCTTTCTAGCCACAGTATCTCGAACATCGTAACCCAGCAGTTCGCGACACAATACAGTCCCTTGTTCGGCTGCATATCGCTTCATGAACTCAGAAGTAGCCGCCTGACACGCTGCCTTTGCGGTTCTGTCTTCTACGCTGGCTGGCCCATAGCGCAGGTCTATGGCCATGAGTGCCCCTGTGACAGCGCCGCATACTTCGCCGCAACGCATTCCCCCACCAAATCCGCTGGCAATCCGAAAGGCAAATTGCCTGTCGAGTCCATATTGACAGCTTGCCTCGCCCTCGTCCACGTCAGGAACTGCTCGACAAATGGCTCTGAACATACGCCTTTCGTCGTCTTCTTACAATCGCGAGCAGCGCTAGCCCCACCCCGGCGACCACACCCATCCCTACCCAAACACTACCAAAGAGCCCCGTGCTAGCGATGGCAAAGTTCACGGTATTCCCCGGAGCTTCGAACACCATGTATTTGCCATCCCATTGGACGTCGGCCTCAGTCCATCCTTCATCCGTCCAAAGATATACTGTCAGGCCGTTTCCCTTGTTCGGAGGAATGAACCGGATAGTGTGACTGGAGGCGCCATCGTCCGGAATCGTGACACGCCAACCCTCAATGAACCGATCCTCGGACCCATCTTCTCCCAAGGAAGGTCCATCTCCGTCCGCCACCTCTGTCAGGGTCAGAGAATCCCGGTCGGTAAACCGGCCTTCAACTAGAACAACCGGCAGCGGCCCTTCTCTATTCTCCTGACTCCCCAGAAGCCTCTCGTAGGGGAAGTACTCTGCCCTGACCTTCCGGTCCAAAGTCAGGTTCACCGTAGGCAAACCCGCCCACCTGCCGTAGTAGCCTGGTTTTTGGGGTTCTTCGGGTATGTCTTCTTCGCCGATGGAATCCCCGTAGTCAAATCTAATGGTGCTCAGAAGCTTCTCGTCATCCCAAAAGGTCAGCTCAAACTCCTTGAAAATGGACGGCAGGCCTTCTATGGCGGCGAATTCTTCGTAGCTGACCGGCTCTGCTCTGCCAACATAGCTGATCCCGTCGATACCCGCTAAGTCAGCGCTGACGAAATAGTTGCCCTGTATGGCATTGTGATTTTCCGCATATCCGGCTATCGCGCCTAAGCACGCTCTCCCGCGATCGATGGTCACCAACGAACGGCATTCAACTATCTCTTGCCCCAGCCCGGCGATCCCGCCCACGTAATTCCCGCCGCCCAGAGTAGACTTGGCGTGACTGCAGTGAATGGCGCTGTGAGAGCGGCCGGCGATGCCGCCTACGTAATGCCCGTCAGTGCTCTCGACCAAGCCAGCCGAAATGCAGTCCGTTATGTAGCCGAAATCCATGTTGCCTACAATCCCGCCGGCGTTATTCTTCTTGCCCACTACCTCGCCTCGGTTTTCGCAGTCGATTACCACGGTGCGGGTCTTGAACGCCGTCCTAAGTGCAGGTTTGTCCTCGAGGCTCCATTCTTCCTCAAGGTCCTTGAGAAACTCGATGGACATAGCCCCCGCAATGCCGCCTACATTGATGTCTCCTTCGATTACGCCCAGGTTCTTGCAGTCGCTGACTTTCCCTTCGGCTTTCTCGCTCACGTCATTGCGGGATACGTCCTCGACGACATCGCTCAAATCCACGATCCCCGAACTCACCCCGTCAATGATCCCCACCACCAGGTCTATCACCAGGAATAGTTGATCGCTCACCTTTTGGATATCGGCTAAGAGCACGTCTCCTTGGGTCTTTAGAGTGCCGGTAGCCCTGAACAGCGAATCTGCGAGATTCCCTATAGAGCCGAACAGGTCATCCTTTGTCTTCCTGTACGCGTCATCTGTAGTGGCAAAGTCTAACGGAGGCTCTGTGGATAGGTACTCCATAAGATCGGAAATTTCGGTGAGCATGAAAGGAACCAGTCCCTCCGCTTCTTCCAGAACAAGGAGGGCATCCTCAAGATATCCAAGAGCGTGTCCCAGATCTCCCGCGGCGCGGCCTAAAAGCGACATGATCTCTATCATGTAATCCTTGACCTTTCGAAGCCCTTCGATTGCTTCTTGTAGACGCTTGCCCGCTTCCTTGAGGTTGGCATGGGCAGAGTCTAGTAGCCCCATGACCCCATCTGTCTCGCCGCTTAACAACAACTCCAGCGCCGAAGCCAGATCGGCCGCGGCTTCTCTGGCCGAGCCCATGGCCTCATCGACTTTCTCCACGCATTCATCCAGGACACCGGAGATTCGT
>DAIRWA010000282.1:0-2421 GCA_036802545.1 Bacillota bacterium
ATGAGTTATCGGATCGCGGTAATAACAAGCAGCCCGAATAAGGATGGGCTTACAGCGGCGTGCGGAAAAGCGGCGCAGAAAGGTTCGGTTGACACGGGCGCTACTGTCGACCTAATCGACCTTAACTCCTACGACGTAGGTAGATGCAAGGCTTGCGGCACAGGGTACGGGACATGCCGCACCGAGCACAGCTGCCAAGTCCAAGACGACTTCCAGAGCCTGCACGAGCGACTCGTTAGCGCGGACGCATACGCGGTCGTGACCCCGGTATACTGGGGCGACCTAAGCGAGCCGGCCAAGGCCTTCCTGGATCGAGTCCGCAGGTGCGAGGCGACCTCACGGGAAGCCAGCAGGCTGTCGGGCAAGCCTTGTATCGGAGTAGCGGCGGCCGGAGGTCGCGGCGGGGGCACGATCACATGTCTTCTTAACATGCAGCAGTTGTTTAACCACGTGCGCTCCGAGATATTCGATCTCATCACGGTGACGCGGAAATCTCGAGCCTACAAGTTGCTTGCCATCGAGGCAGCCGCGAAGGCGATGGTCGAATACGTGAGAGAAAAGGCGGCGCAGTAATCGAGCTGAGCACTGACGACCTTGCTCATTATCAGAGACCGGGGCGTAATGATAACAGGCAGCGGTGCGTCAGCCTATTATAGTCACTGGTGCAAATAAGAATGGGCATAAGGAGCGACTGGCCAACCTCTTGCTGCAGCCTCTTCCCCGGCATGTTCCAGGAGTCAACCATGTGTGTATGCTCTATTCTATGAAGAGACTCCTGAGGCGGAAGCATCGAGCTGGTTCCGCCAAGCCAAGCCGGATCTGCTGGACTTCGTCCGTCAGAGACTGGCAATACCTTGATTGCCTTCGCCTAACCGGCCATCATTGTTGCCTTGTCCAAGGCTCATCGGCCTTGCTAAGAGACCATACCTCTATGTCCTTAGCAGCCCCGCTTTCCCTATGCATGCCCAGCTTTTCTATGACCTTCTTGGCACCGACGTTATCAGGTACTGTTTCCACGACAATCTTGCTCAGCCCCAGCACGCAAAACGCGTATTGTATGAGCGCCCTGCTGATCTCCAGTGCGTATCCTCTTCCCCATGATGATCTGTTCAGCACCCAGCCCAGTTCGAAGACTGAATCATCATCAAATCGGTGGAATATGACGTGCCCGACAAGGTTGCCTGTATCTCTCTCCACCAGGGCGTACACTCTCGGTTCCGCCGTCATGCCGTGCGTCACGATGAAGTCCCTGGTCTTCGCCAGATCGAAATGCGGTTCCACAAACCTCATGACCGATGGGTCCGATAGGTATAGAAACGCATCTTGAACATCGGAGAGGTCGAAGCGCCGAAGTGCTAGGCGTTGAGTGTTCAGTCTCATGGGAACCTCTCCTCTAACAATCCCATGGTCGGACAGTCCCATGGTGACCGCTCCTTAATCCGTAATCCTCACTCATCTATTATCCGCGCTTCACCGTTTAATTGTATCAGGAATCTGGGCGGCCAAGACCGTCGAAGGTCGAACCCATACAGATAGTCGAGCTCAGTCGAGGGTCAAGCCAGTGCGGAGAGTCGAACCCGTACCGAAGGTCGGATCCACGCCGAGGGTCGAATCCGTGCCGATGGTCAGAGCCGCGAAAGAAAGCATAGCAAGACAGTCCTGCGGGATCTTGGGCGGGAAGCCACGGATAGGTACTAGATACTCACCCTGGGAGTGTGAAATATGCCAGGTACAAAGGATGAGCCCTGCCCCTGCATCAAGCGCTCAAGCGTCATCGCCTCGGACACGAGAGAACGCAAGTACTACTTTGCCTACGAGAACCGCTACCGGAAGGTGTACGAGCAAGGAGATCGGTACTGGTCCGCTTTCCCTTGGGAAGTCAAAGGGGATCTTGAGGGTCTAGAGGAGTTCCTACAGGTTTTCCACAGCCGCCAATCCGCGTTTGCTCCCTTTACTCCGCACTCCGAGCCGGCGGCCGCGGAGCGCTTCCGGGTGCTTGAGCCGGGATGCGGCGAGGCGCCCCTCGCGGTGACACTGCTGTCGCGCACGCAATGGTAGAGAGCGGGCCAACTTTCGGCAACCTCTAGATCTCGCGAAACCCAGCTGGATCCGCTAGTCCCCCAAGTATCGCGGTTTGCGGTTCGTCCCACTTGACGATGTTCCGGGAGACAACGACGCAGGAAGTCTTAGACAGACAATGCGAGGAAGTGGTGCACTATTAGCGAGCGGCGAGATAACAGACAAACTCCTCAACGGTCATCTCTGCGCTACGTATGAGTTTTCGTAGAGTCCCCTTAGCCAACTCCGAATCTTGAGGAACGGAGAGAGTCGCTCGGTAACCAGACCTCTTCATGATTACGTGGCTGCTCTCCTGCCTAGCCTGTAGCCAACCGGCATTCGAGAATGCCCTGACGGCCTCCC
>DAIRWA010000283.1:0-2416 GCA_036802545.1 Bacillota bacterium
CCGGAGCCCGATGAGGTCGAAACCGTGGCTTCCCGAATCATCCCCAAAATCTCCTGCTCCAAGAGTGCCTTACGCGTCTCCGAGAGAGCCTTCTCTAGGCCCGCTGCTTTTTCTATCAGCCCGATGGCTGCCGCGGGAGTAGCGGTCAACGGCTGGGACAAGGTTCTAGCCGTTTCTGACAGCAGCCGTTCCTTCTGCCTGTAATCCTTGAGCGCACGGCCTCCGCAGCGGAAAACTACCCTGACCCCTCCGTGAGCCCTGTCAATTTGGTTGATCTTAACGAGCCCTACCTGACCCGAACCGGTTACGTGGGTTCCGCCGCAGGCGCAGGCGTCAAAATCGCCCACGTAGACAACTCGGATGTTCTCGGCGGATATTGGCAGACGTGTCCTTATCTCGTCAGGGAAATTTCCCGCCTCGTATTCCTGGGCGAATACCGGGACGTTGGAGAAGACGATCTCGTTCGCCCTGTCCTCGACCCTCGCCGCGTCCACTTCCGATAACGAGTCGATGGCCAAATCCACGGACACATACTCTTCGCCGAGGTGGAACCCGACGGTCTTGGCATCCAGAAGTTCCTCGAACGCCCTGGACAAAATGTGCTGACCCGTATGCTGCTGCATCAGGTCGAAACGGACGTTCCAATCTACAACGCCGATCACGGATGTACCTACAAGGAGCTTGGCTAGAGTTTCAAGGTCTGTCTCAGGCAGCGTCTCTGGAGCAACCGACACCGCTGAGGGTTCGGTTGAAAGCTCCGACGAAGATTCGGGCGAGAGCTGTGCCGAGGATACCTGCGGGGACTCTGCCGAGGAGTCTTGTGAGTGCGTGGACAAGGGATCCCGAAACTTGGTGGCTACCTGTTCGTCCGGTAGCGAAAACTCTTGCGAGAGCCGTGCCAAGCATGCCTTCGTAGGCTTTATTAAGGGTTCTATCGAAGAATCTTGCAGGCCCGCAGGTGAGGGTTTTGGCAAAGCGACCGATACATAGTGAACGATCTGATTGCCTTCTTCCAGAACCTTCTCGACCGTCAACTCACAAACGCCTAGCCTATCCCGAAGGTCCCGGTCTTCCACCAAAAGGACCCCCACATCAGAGGGTTGTCCGCCTCCTTCGGGGTGGAACAGCGTCTCCTCGAGAATCAGCCGGAATTGGCAAGCTGTCCGTTCTCCCGAAGATGGTTCTTCCGAACCCGATTCCGGTGAAGACGCCGCTTCGGACCGGGATTCATCCGAAAAAGGCGCAGGCTGAAACGGCTCCGCAGCTAGCACCCGAGTCGTAAAGGTATGTTCTAAAGGTGAATCCCAATATGTTCTTCTGGTCTCGGTCATCTCGGTCCCTCTTTCCCACTTACGCATAGCCACGGCTTATTCATGTCCCCGACTCATTGGCGGAACCATCTCTTTCCCGCTTACGCATAAGCCACCGCAGCATGGCGGATCTACAATGCTGCGCCCTTATCCAGCAGGAGCCCAGACCCCGGCGTTCGGTATAGAGGCCCGAACGCTTGACTGTTCCCGATCTCTTGGCTTTCCGCGAACCCGCTCGTCGCAGGCTACAGCACTATGCCCTTGTCCGCCAAGAGCTCCTTCAGTTGCTCGGAAGCGGCTTGCCTGGCATACTTCCTAGATATGTGTTCGCTCCAACCGTAACTGTCGTAGTCTACCGTATCGTCCCCATCCTCAGGCTTGGGAATCTTGGCCCCAAGGTTCCGGTAGTATCCTTCACGGATCAATCCGGCGTCCATCACGCTCATGGCCTGCTCGACTTCATCATCGCTCAGATCGTGGTACTCATCCTTGAACAGGACGCATGAGGTCGGAATGCGCGGCCTAGGACCGGGCTTCACAGCCGGATGCCCTAACGCCATGCCTACCACAGGGTATACACGATCGGGCAGTTTGAACATGTCGGTCAAGAGAGGAGCCAGCATGGGAGCGCTGCCGAAGAAACACGTCCCAAGCCCCATAGCCTCCGCGGCTGTGACCAAGTTCCCCGCGGCGTAAGCGACATCCTGGATGCCCAAGAACAGCATCTGGACTTCGCCCGCTCGATTTTCGCGACCCTTGTAGGCGATTAACTACTCCAGTTTTCGAAAAACAAGACAGAACAGAATGAACACGGGCGCTTGGGCTATGAATCGGCCCAGGCGCTTGGAGAGAATCTCCCGTTTCTCCCGATCGCGGGTGTAGATCAAAGCGTACATCTGACCGGTGAAGGGCGCTTGTTGGGCGGCTTTGGCAAGTTTTTCGATGGTCTCGTCCGACACGTCCTTGTCCAGGTAAGAACGAACGGTCGCGCGTTTCATGATTGCGTCGAAAGCGGATTTGTCCATGGCGAGAACCTCCTCTATCTCCTCTATCTCCTCTATCTCCTCGATATTAACGGTTCAAACTAGTTTTTCTCACCGAGCCCT
>DAIRWA010000284.1:0-2415 GCA_036802545.1 Bacillota bacterium
CGGCCAGGCGGGGGTCGCCAGGTAGAAGTCGCCGGGTAGAAGCTGACTAGGCGGGGAGGGCTAACTGCTCACAGGAGAGCAACAACGGGCTAACTGCTCGCTGGTGAGCAGCAACGGGCTAACTGCTCGTGCGGGACTAACCTGGCGTTGAGATCGGTAGAAGTCAGCGAGCCTTTTATGCAGGGGGAGGGCTAAGATGTGGAGGTAACCATTCAGAAGGCTGTCTTATGCGCCGTTACCGATGATTTGAGCAAAGTCGCCGGCGTGCCGGCATTCTTGGCTACAGATGACCCATCACGACAGGACAAAGCCCGCTATCTCGCCCGCATCCTGCAAGCTTCCGTACACGACCTTGGGGACGGCATCCTGATAGTGGTGAAGCATTGAGGGAGGCCGCTGAGAGCGTGCCAAGGTTGATTATAGCGCGCACTAAGGATGACGCCCTTGCCGAGCTGGATAGATGTCTGGAGGGGCGCGCCTACGTCATCGAAGAAGGGTCAGGTGGCCGCGCGGCTAAAGCGGTTATGGCCCGTCGGTCTGTTCCCGGCCACCGTCCGGCCGAAGCGCCTGGCAGGCTTTCCGTCGATCTATCAAGTACCATGTGTCTTGACGACAACTCCGAGGTTCACCTATTTACAGCATGTAAACACGTCGGTACCATTGACTCTGTGTTTTTCGCTTGGGGTTTTTGTCCCTCACCACTCGCCCTTAAGGTACTAGAGAGCTTTCTGGACCTGTATGAGGGGTCGGAAGGCGAGACCGCCACGCCGCCGCCAAGGGTTTTCTACGTGTGCTATGCTGGGACCCACAGTTCTGTGCTGGCAGCAAGTCTGCACACGGGCATGCTTCGGCGAGGATGCCGCATGTGTGACCTGCCGCTGTTTGATAGGCGGACTCACCGCGATATCGGAATCCCGGCTAGAGTAGGCATCGATTTATCGGGGGCCGAAGTATACGCGCTCGGGACAGGTTGGCTATCCCGGTCGGTAGAGTTGGCGGCGTGCGATATCATCGAATTGGTTTCCCCCGAGGCCAAAGCGTGCTTGTGCAGCGTGCGCGGTTATCTGGACTTTGGCGCGCGAGTGGGCGGTTTCACTTCACGGCGCATCGGAATGGTCAGGCTTGGCAGGAGGCTCATTAACGACTCTCTCACGCGAAAGCAGGCCCAGATGTCTAAGGCAACCCAATTCTGCCTTGACCTCACTTCCAGGTGGAAGGATAATGAAGGGCAGCCGAAAGGGGAGGTTATCTGGATAAATGGGCCAACGGTGGGGCGGAGTAATCGCGGAAGTAGAACGCGGCAGCCTTGGGGAGCACCTTGGGCTTCGGTCAGGCGATCGAGTAATCTCGATAAACGGGAAGACCCTTAGAGATGAACTGGATTTCCGTTTCTACGTCTCCGATGAAAACGTCTCTTTGCTGGTGGAAACGCGTGACGGCGGGGAACGGGAGTTCCTGGTGGATAAAGATGAAGATGATCTTATGGGCTTAACCTTTCGAGACCCGATTTTCGACGAGATGAAGACATGCGAGAACCACTGCACATTCTGCTTTACCCGGCAGATTCCCAAAGAGATGCGGGAGAGCCTTCATGTCCGGGATGACGATTATCGCATGTCATTCCTTTATGGCAACTTCATCAGTCTCACCAACCTTACGGAAGAAGATTGGGAGAGGCTTTTTGAACAGAGACTTTCGCCCATTAGGGTTTCGGTTCACTCGACCGAGGGTCACATAAGGCAGGCTCTCATGAGGAACCCGGACGCAGCCGGGATAATGGAACATCTTAGGCGCCTCGCGAGTATCGGCATCCGGCTCCACGCCCAGATAGTGCTCCTAAGAGGACAAAATGACGGAGAACACCTCCGAAAGACTCTTCAAGACTTGGATTCACTGGGTGACAGGATGGTTTCCGTCGGCATAGTCCCGGCCATTTACACCAAATACCGGCGTGTCCTTCCGTCTCCTAGGATAGATTCTTCTTGGGCAAGGAAGACTCTTGACCTCATCGAAGACTATGCGGAAGAGGTATATGGGCGTAGGGATGACCACTGGGTATACGGAGCTGATGAGTTGTACTACCTTGCAGGCAGAAGGTTCCCTTCTTACGATTACTATGGGGAATTTCATCAGTACGATAACGGGATTGGAATGGTGCGGGACTTCCGGCACGCCCTTTGCGAACTTAAGAAGTCGCAAGGCCCCTTGGAAGACAGACGCGAATGCAAGGCCATCGCGATTACGGGAGAAATGGCCAAGGACGAGATTCGAAAAGCTGTGGCCGACCTGGGATTGGGTTCCACGGTAACGGTGTGTCCTGTTCCCAATGTGTTTTTCGGCGACTCGGTAACCTGTTCCGGTTTGCTCACCGGGCAGGACATAGCCTCGACAGTGCTGGCCGCCTTGAGAAATAAA
>DAIRWA010000285.1:0-758 GCA_036802545.1 Bacillota bacterium
GCGAGAGTCACTCTGGCCGTTGTCAATAATGCCTCTGAGAACTCCAACCACCCCGTATCCGCCGACGCCCGTTCGAACCTCTAGTCCCAGAACACGCAGAACCGCGGCGACGTAGGCGGCGGTTTCGGGAGTCTCGGCTCCGGTCTCCGGGTGAGCGTGGAGATACCTACGCCACTCAGCGATGTCTTTCGCAAGCTCCCTCGCGATGCCAGTGGTCCGGCCAGCACCTAAGGTGGACATAGCGGACCTCCTTACGCGTTGATGAATTCCTCAGCTATGCCTTGGTCGGATGGTTTGGTGAGAAGGCTCACCGCGACGAAAATCACGAGATTTGCTGCGAGTCCCCAGATCCCAGGGTTGATGTCAAGAGGCGATGTACCGACGATCACTTGATAGTAGGTGTTAATCCCGACGCCGGCGACCAGTCCCGCTATGGCTCCGGCCTTCGACGACCTCTTCCAGTACAAAGCCCCATAGACGATGGGGGCGAACTGGACAATCGATCCATATGCGCCCAGCAGCAGTTGGATGAGTCCTGCGGCTCCGTATAGCGCGATGTACAGGGCTATAGCTCCAATGCCCACGACTGACCACCGCATCGCGATCACGAGCTCCCGTTCTTTGGCGTTAGGCCTGAGCAACTTGTAGATATCCTGCACGAATTCAACTGCCGCTCCGTGGGTGATCGCGTCCGCTGAAGACATGGCCGCCGCCAACGCGCCTGCTCCGACCAACCCATAGAGCCAGCCGCCTGCGCC
>DAIRWA010000285.1:768-2382 GCA_036802545.1 Bacillota bacterium
GTGGGTGATGACATAGGGAACGATTTGATCCGAAGACGCGATATCAGAGGGCTGAACATATCCTACCGCGGCGAATCCCATGAACAGCACCGGGACCATGATTAATGCGAACAGGGGATAAGCGAGGACGGTTTGTTTGATCTTCCGGGGCGTCGTGACAAAGGACTTGGCGAATAGGTGCGGCCACATGATGAAGCCCAACACTGAGACCAAAATGGCTGTGGAGTAGGCATTTACAGACATCTTGGAGCCTTCAACGCCGATCTGGAGGAAACCGGGTGACTCAGCCGCTATCTTCTGAAACATGGCTCCGACCCCGCCGTGTAGCCGGTTCACCAAGGTGAAACCTACGCTCCAGGCCACCACTATCATCAGGCCGCTTTGGAGGACGTCGCTCCATGCCGCAGCGCGGAGTCCTCCGGTGGCGACGTAGATGATGACTATGCCGTAGGTCAATAGCGCCGCAAGATTGTAACTGATGTTGCCTTACGCTCCATGGTTTCACCTCCCTCGATATTCCCAGTTGTAGGCGACGATGAATCCGACGAACTCGACAAGAATCCAAAGCACGACCCAGAACATGGAGAATGGGAGGCCCATCACACCTTTTCCAACCGCTTGTTCCTCACGTGCGCTGCGACGGGTTTCCCCGCGATCGCATATTGTCGAATCGATACAATTAGACCGACAATGGAAGGACTTGGCGGCATCACCGGCGTAGACGAAGCAACGACGATATGGGTGCCGATGCGTGCGATGTAGTAACCTCACAAGGGAGGACCGTATATGGGAGTACAGAAGCCTAGGCTTGCCGTTCAAGTTTCCGACGGTTTTGTTCGGTGCCATGCACTGAACCCTCGAGGGGAGCTCGAGATGTATTTCACGCAGGATATTGTTCCGATACCGGAGGCTATTGAGCTTGACCTAGATAAAGGGTATGCTCGGACGGAACATGTTGTTCCAGGTAAGCCAACCCGACTAATGGTAGCTTCTGTGACTATCCCTGTCGACGTTTTGCCCTCGCTCATGAAGTGGATGCAGGATAAGATGGAGGATGCGAGGAAACGGAGGGAGGGTCCGACCCATGGCGAAACGGAACAAAACTACGCGCAATAGGCCGATCACCCCCTCCACAGTCGCAGTCCTAAGAGAGCTTCCAGTAAACACGACATCTCAAGAAGACGAAGCATATTCTGTAATGGCATCGCGTAGGCAGGATACTGGATCATTCTTGACGAATGAGGGCAGACTAAGCTTCCGATACGGGCAATCATCGGCCCTTCGTACACTGACCTTCGCACAAGAAGCGGATTCGAACTGGGATTTGACGCCAGTGGAGGAGACTGTCCCAATGAGACTGCAGGTTTTGATTGAGCACGAGGATAGTAACTTCATAGTTGAGTGCCCCGCGATCCCGGGGTGTGTCACGCAGGGGAAGACGAAAGAAGAAGCTCTCTTACGGATCACCGAGGCGATACGCGGCTGCCTTGAGGTTCGGAAGGAGATGGGCCTTCCCTTACCCGAGGTTGTGGAAGTTGAGGTGTAGGGGAAATGGCAGAGCTACCGGCCATTTCCGGCAGGGAGGCCGTCAGGGCATTCGAGAATGCCGGTTGG
>DAIRWA010000286.1:0-2381 GCA_036802545.1 Bacillota bacterium
GCATTCGCCCCAGGCTCGCCCGTCCTCGGCGCGTTCGCCCTATGCTTCTCCCTGCGCATACTAGGCCTGCACCTCCTCGCTCTGCGACGATTGCCCTGCGACACTTTCCCTACGCACGCTCACCCTATATACGATCGAGGGGCGCAGATTGCTGCAGAGTATTGTTAGTCGATCGCAATTCTTCCGGCGGGAACACAGCACACTTTCTGCCACGCAAGTGTCGCCGATAATCCTTGCTCCTGAGCAAGCATCGGGCCAAACACTTGCTCCTAGGCAAGCGTTGTCGCGAATAGTTGCTGGAGAGAAAGCGTTTTGGACGCTTTTCTTACCGGTTCCGAATCGTAGCTGCCAATGTGCATCATCTGGACCGAAAGACCGTCGGTTATGGTCTCCAACTTGACCCCCGAGATGTCGGGAGTGAGAGGCCAACAGTGGAGGACCTGGTTCGGGCGCGGCAATCTGCACCCGAGATCCCGGTTGGGCAGGCTTAGCATTGGCCATCGTGGCGGTTCTTAAGCTAGTGTCTCGCCCACAAATGCGGGCAATGGACACCGTGAAGGACTCCTAGGAGTAGAAGGTAGAGCAGCTCTGTGCTTGATATCCAAGTGCATCCGGAACCCGCTAAGGCCGCATCCAAAACGTATTCACAGGTCCAACTCCTATAGAGACCGAATTGCGAAACCTGACATCTTTTCAAGAGTCTTCCTTCGGTTCTAGGGCGATCAATTTCGGACATGCCCCAAAGAAGACGACTGCTGCAACTGCAACTGGCGGCTCCAAGGCCTACCCGCTACGGCACCCACACCGAAACAGCTGCTCCAGCTAATCCCAAGCCGACTCCTCCGCGCCGCTCGGGCCTACTCGATATGGCATCCACACCAAAGCGACTGATTTCACGCTGATATCCTTCTTGTAAGGCCTTATGGCATACTCTGTGAAGGTCTCGTTCAACGGGCTGAGCTTCTCCGAAAGCTCGGCAATCTCGCGCTGAAGCTCATCTTCCAGCGCCTTCAGTTCGTTTTGTAGAGCCGCCAAAGACTCTTCCGACCGCTGAATATCGGTCTGCTCCTTCATGTATCTGCTGGCACCCCGGGCGGCTGTCGTAGCTCTCCCTAAGCTAGACTTGCTGACAGCCTTGGTTCCGAGGAAGGATGAGAGAAGGGTAGAACCTATCGAAATCGCCGTTTGCATCTTTTGCTGCTGAGCCTGGGTCTTCTCCCGTTCAACGGCATCCTCGGCTCGACGGATCTTAGTCATCAGTGAGTTCGTTTTGGTCGCGTACCTCTTTCGAAGGGCGTCCACGGCATCTTCGCGCTTGTCGCGGAAATCCTGGTCAAGTCGCACGCGGAAATCTCTTTCAGACTCGCCTAGCTTGGAATAGGCCTTGGCCACCTCGCTGTGCATAAGGACTATTTCCTGCGTCCTATACAGCCAATCGATGAACGCCTTGGACCACTGGGCGTAGTTCTTGGATGATGCGGCGGAATTCGGTAACCGCGCGTATGGGACACCTGACATGCCCGATGTCTCGAAATCTGAGACGCTGCCCTCAAACTGAAATGCGGCGTCCCAATCAATGCCCTGCATATCATCGGGAACGGGAGCCGCGAAGGATAGTGCTTCTGTTGAGTTGACTCCGCTCTTCGTATCGCGAAAACCTACAAGGGAATTGCCCAGTATGGTCGGACGATAGACAAATTCATCCGGTCGCCCGCGCCCACGAAGCGGCACGAAGTACTGCCTGACGTCAGGCGGAAGCACAGGGACATCAGAAGTCGGCAGGCTCTTGGACTGAGATACGGGCTCCGCAGGCACCCATGCGGGTTGTTGAGATACCGCATATGCTTGCGCTTGCGGATAAGCCTGTGCCCCGGCGGGCTGCTGGGCCGGCGGATACCCAGGTGCTTGCGCCGCGTGCCATCCTGTCGGCTGCGCAGTCTTACTCTTATCAGCAAGGCTGCTTATCTGATTTCGCGACAGCGGACCTGCCAAATATGACATGCACCAACGCGTCTCAAAGACGGTCGGCTCATCGTCGCGGACGTTGTTCATCAGGAAGACTCGTTGCCCCAGCCCTGCAAGGATTGCCTCCATCTTGGCCTTGTCAAACCGCCCGCCTTGAGATAGGGACGCTCCTTCGAGTCCCTCCAAGACCCTCATCTTGTCACGCTCAGTCTGCAGCCTTCCTATGAACCAAGTGCCCGTGTTGGAAAGGCCCTTGTAGTCCAAATCCACCGGATTCTGAGTGGTCAGCAACACTCCCAGCCCGAAGGCCCTGGCCTGCTTGAGAAGGGTCAGCAAGGGAGCTTTCGTCGGAGGATTGGCCACCGGCGGAAAGTAGCCGTAGATCTCATCCATGTATAACAGCGCGCGCAGGCTCG
>DAIRWA010000287.1:0-2356 GCA_036802545.1 Bacillota bacterium
TACCAAAGACACATAAGGAATGCACAAATTGAGTTCTTGGGTCTTTGCCACTGCCCATTCGCGTTCTTGTTCAAGGACTTCTACGCTGTCAACGGTTCTAGGATGGTATTCTTCAACGACAGCCTTAAGAAGATCATATATATCCGGAAACTTTATGCGACAAGCCAGGAATTCCTCCACAAGGACCTCGTCGCAGGCCGACAAGACGCACGGCGCGGTTCCGCCCATTCGACCCGCCATATAGCCTAAGAGCAAACACGGAAACCTGGTAACGTCCGGTTCCTCGAAAGTCAGTGTGTCCAGGTACGGAGACAGGGACGGTATGGTTTCACGATTTCTCGTCGGATATGTCAGCCCATACGATATGGCAAGCCGCATGTCAGGCCTAGAGAGCTGTGCTTTGGTCGAGCCGTCTCTGTAAGTGACCATGGAGTGTACCACGCTTTGCCTGTGGACGACTACTTTGATCCGGTCGTAATCGAGTCCGAAAAGGTAATGGGCCTCCATGACCTCAAGGGCCTTGTTAAAAAGAGTGGCCGAATCCACGGTTACCTTCTTCCCCATCTTCCAGGTGGGGTGTCTGAGAACCTCCCGGGGTGTGACTTCCCGCATTTGATCGATGGTCCTGTCTCGCAGGGCGCCTCCTGAAGCGGTCAACACTATTTCTCCTACGTCATCCCTAGATTCTCCAAGAAGGCATTGAAAAATGGCCGAGTGTTCGGAATCCACCGGTATGAAGCGGTCCGGTTCTTTGGCTATGTAAGGCGCAATGAGTTCTCCGGCCGAAACCAATGATTCCTTGCCGGCGAAGGCAACGATCTTTCGGTGCTCCAGGGAAGAAAGCAGTGGCCCTATGCCTTGGAAGCCGGGTATGGCGTGCAACACCACGTCGGCATCATCCACAGACGCCGCCTTTTGGACTCCCGCAGCCCCGCTTAGCACTTCTACATGGGAAAGCCCCAGCGAATCCTTGGCTTGTCTGGCCATACCGGCTGCCTTTTCATCTGAAAGAGCCACAATTCGTGCGCCAAACTCTCTTGCTTGCAGGAGTGCCGTCTCCCAACCGGAGTTGGCAGCCAAAGCGACTACTTTAAGGTTAGGATCGCCTCGCACAACCTCGAGCGCTTGGGTGCCGATGGAACCGGTGGATCCCAGTATGCTGACAGTTCTCAAGTCTTGGCACCGTCCTCGTGAGGAACAACTCCGGAAACCCAAAGCCCTTTGATGAGGATAGCGCCTAGCGGCCCGTAAATGAGCCCGGCGGTTCCAAACATCCGGAACCCTGTGTAAAGTGAGACCAACGTCGCTAGAGGATGCAAACCCATTTCCCGTCCAACCAGGTGGGTTTGGGCTACCTGTCTCAGTGAGGAGACTGCCCCGTAAAGCACCAGTAAGCCCACAGTCATCCAAGGAGTTCCCCATATGGCTTGGTAGAGGATCCACGGGACATAAACCAGTCCCGGCCCAAGCACAGGCAATACGTCCAATATGGCGAGTAGAATACCCAGCGCCACAGCGTACCGGGACCCCATAAGAGCGAGTCCAAGAACATTTATGATCATGGTCAGCAACACAAGCAGGGCTTGGGCCCTTAGGAAACCGGCGATTCCGCCAAGTATATCGAGTTCTACGTGTTTGAAGCTCTTATGGGTTTCCGGGGATAAGACGCTGCGCACAAAATCCCCTATTTTCATCCGGTCACTCATGATGAAGTATGTAGAAAGTATGGTGAAGGTTAGCATGACGAGGAACATCGGCACTCCCTTTACCAGCCCCCCCGCGCCGCTTAGGACGCGAGACAGAATAATGTCGATGCGCGCCCATTGCTCTTGCGCCGCTTTTGCCAGAGGTTCCGGGAGCCTTTCCGATATGTCCCCGGCGATTTGAAGCACCTCCAGCACTATGCGATTGAACTCTTCGTAGTACTGGGGTAAGAGTCCGTACAAGGCGGTCAACTCGTCAACTATCTTGGTTACCGCCATGGTCATCAGAGACAGAAGCACGGCCACCAGCAACAGCACGATGATAAGAGCCGAACTTGATCTCCTTAGCCGCGTTTTTTCGCAGATGAAGGTGACCAGCGGATCTAACAGAAACGCCAGGAATATGCCGATGGCAAACGGCATGAAGTACCCAATGAGGTACTGGAACAAGACGTAAATCGCGACAAACGCTATCGTCAGGTAGCTTATGGTCTTCACTGTCAAATTAGGCACGCCTCCGGTCAGAGACTGGACAACATACCGCTCAAGAAGCGGAACAGCAAGCCGCCCGCTCCGGTAAATAACAAACTGTCGAATCTGTCCAAAACTCCTCCGTGTCCCGGGATCACTTTACCCGAGTCTTTAGCCTTACA
>DAIRWA010000288.1:0-2350 GCA_036802545.1 Bacillota bacterium
ACCATCCTGCTGACGGGCGATTTGAGCGAAAGCGCCTAATGGTTTCCGAAGCGTCGGCTCTCGTGGGCAAGCACGACTTTCGAGGATTGAGGGCGGAGGGCTCGTCTGCTTTGACAACCGCAAGGGAAGTTTTTCAGGCGAGGTGGGTCCGAAATCGGACCCCGCGAGGCGAGTTGTGGGAGTTCTTCATAACATCAGACGGTTTTTTGTACAAGATGGTACGTCTCACCGTAGGGACGATTTTGGATGTCGGAAGAGGGCATTTCCCCCCGGGGCGCATCGAAGAATTGCTTCTGGGGAAGAGCGAAGAGCGGGGTCCATGCCTGCCGGGGACGGGCTTATGCCTCGAAGAAGTGGCCTTCTCTTGACCCGGAAAGTTGCCGAAGTTAGAATGTAAGTTGCTTCACGAAGGCGGCACTAAGGAGGTTTCATTGGATTGGGCTATACGTATATGGCGAAACCCACTCCCGATCAAAGAAAATGGTGGGTTATTGACGCAGAGGGAAAGCCCTTGGGAAGGCTAGCGACCTTAGTATCGGTCATACTTAGGGGCAAACACAAGCCAACCTTTACGCCCTCGGTTGATATGGGGGACAGTGTTATCATATTGAACGCGGCGAAGGTTAAACTAACCGGAAAGAAAATGGAACAGAAGATGTTCTTCAGTCATTCCGGCTATCCTGGAGGCGAGCGCCTCACCCCTTACGAGGTCATGATCAAGAAACATCCTGAGAGAGTGATTAAGACTGCCGTCAAGGGCATGCTTCCTCACAACCGTCTCTCAAGGAAACTCATCAATCGGCTGTATGTGTACAGGGGCGGCACTCATCCCCACGAGGCGCAGAAGCCTTCGGCATGGCAAGGAGGAGAAAAGTAGTGGCAGAGACTATTTCCGCGACCGGTCGAAGGAAACAAGCTATAGCCAGAGTAAGAATCGCACCGGGCTCGGGGAACATTTCCATAAACGGCAAGGATATATCAAGCTACTTCATGAATCCCAGCTTGGAAGAGGAAGTAACCGCCCCCTTTAGAGTGACCGAGACCGAAGGTAAGTTTGACCTCTCGGTTAACGTTGTTGGAGGCGGCTTGAGCGGTCAAGCCGGCGCTTGCAGACATGGCGTGGCTCGCGCCCTCTTAGAGGTTGACGAGAATTACCGGGTCCTTCTAAAGAAGGCTGGGTACTTGACAAGAGATCCGCGGATGAAGGAACGCTACAAGTACGGTCTTAAGAAGGCAAGGAAAGCCTCGCAATTTTCCAAGCGTTAACGGGCTCATCCGGAGTCTTACGCGCGTTTTGCCTGTCATAGCTGTTCGGCTATCCGTATATGCTGTGGGGTAACATCTAAAAGACGCGGGGGATCTATTATGGCAGGAAGCAGGGGCAGGCGAAAGGGCCGGCCCCTTTTGGTGTTGGTGCACAAGAGGACGATCCTGTCTGTGGTCGTAACTGTGGCTTTGGTCGCGCTAGCCTATTGGGGAAGTCGCCCTTTCCTTGTCCAACGAGGGTTCATCCTAGGTGACGAACCTGTCGGTATCGCTCCGGCGCTTTCAGGCCAAATAGTCTACATAGACGCCGGGCACGGAGGGATCGATCCGGGAGCTTGCGGGGGAAAACACCTAGAGAAGAACATAGTCTTGAACGTCGCGCTTTACTTGGGCGTGAGGTTGGAAAAGAGCGGCGCTAAGGTTGTCTATTCACGCACAGGTGACTATGACTTGGAAAGCGACGGAGTGGATGACGTTACCGCAAGGCAGCGTCTTATTGACACATCAAAAGCTACCATCGTCTTGTCTTTGCACTGCAATGCTTTTACCGATCCTTATGAAAGAGGCGCTCAGACCTTCTATAACGCCAAGAAGCATCCCGATTCCGAGAAACTAGCCAATTTGATACAGGAGATCCTGACAAAAGAGACCGATACCGAAAGAGAAGTATCGTCGAGGCTTGACCACTTCATGCTTAACTACGGCGAGGTACCGGCTGCCACTGTTGAACTAGGGTTCCTATCAAACCCTGAAGAGGAAGCGCTGCTTGCCTCTCCCGCCTACCAGCAGAAACTCGCCGAGTGCATAAGGCAGGCAATCATTTCCTTCGTTCACTCGTCATCGTAGCCTAACAGATATCCACGCGACGCTTCATAAGCTCTCGGGTCTTCGCTTCTGGCAGGAATTCGTCTTGCGCAGAAGAATGGATGATGATAATGGTATCTGAGGCAAAACTAGTATGGGGATGGTTTAATGAGGTTACCTACACTTACTATCGACACGGAGAAAATCGAACATAACACCCGCGTGGTCGCGGCGATGCTGCGTGAACGCGGCATGAGGCTGGTCGGAGTGTCTAAATCGG
>DAIRWA010000289.1:0-2348 GCA_036802545.1 Bacillota bacterium
CCCGAGAAGGAAGTTCGCTGGTGGTATCTCCGGCGTACAGATTTCTCTTCACGGCGTGGAACCGTAAAGGGCGGCGTAGCTCAGTTCTATCCAATATATGTTGATGATGTCACCCATAAGATAGTTCATATCGGTAGTCCCCTATCTCCTGATCAGCCGATTACTGATGCACCAGTAATCAGCGGTGCGACTGCCGTCTTTCCAATTAGGGAAGATGGGGTTGAGATGAACTGGGGGCTAACTGGAGACTCATTGCGCAAACTGCTGAAAGAAGGGGTCGTTAGGGTTACACCTAGCAACAATAAGAACCAACCTTACGTATTTCGGTATTTAAGCGCAAATTACAAGAGGAAGATAAAAGATGGGCGTTGGCGAGTTGAAGGAACACGAGAAGATGGCTCTAAGATTGTAGTTGAGACAAAAGGTAAAGTAACGCGGGCCACGACAACATGGTCGAATAAAGCTTATGATGCGGGACAGTATGGAACGTCCTTGCTCGGTTCGTTGATCGGGCCTTTTAGGCGTTTCCCATTTCCCAAATCGTTATACGCAGTTGAAGATACCCTGCGTTTCTTTGTTTCGGACAAGCCCAATGCGCTCATCGTGGATTTCTTTGCTGGCTCCGGCACCACGGCGCATGCTGTCATGCGGCTCAATCACCAAGATGGGGGGCATCGACGCTGTATTTGCGTAACCAATAACGAGGTTTCCGCCGATGAGCAGAAAGAGCTTGTCGGTAAGGGGCTCCGTCAGGGTGATTCTGAGTGGGAGCGCCTGGGCATCTGCGAGTACGTGACTAAGCCACGTATCACGGCCGCGATTACGGGCGAGACTCCCGATGGCAAGCCCATCGAAGGCGATTACAAGTTTACTGACGAGTTCCCCATGGCGGATGGTCTTCAGGAGAATGCCGTCTATTATGACCTGACCTATCTGGAACCGTCAGTTGTGTCTGCCGACTTGGCATTCGACGAGATTGCTCCGTTGTTATGGATGCGCGCCGGTTCCGCCGGCCCGATGATTCGCCACGGCCGCACATTCGAACTCACGGATTCCTATGGAGTGCTGTTTGACTTTGCTTACGCGGCCCCATTCATACGGGAATGTAGGGAGCACTCGATACTGAGCGCATTTATTGTCACGGATATTGATGCAGAGTGGCGTGCGATTTGTAGAGAGCTTCCGGGAGTCGACGTGGTGCAGCTTTATAAGCACTACCTCCGCTCCTTTGAGATAGGAGCGGGACGATGAGGTACGAGCTCAAAGAATTCCAGGACGCTGCATTCGTCAGGCTCATGGATGACATGGAATACATGATGGATGGCTACATCAACCATAACCATCCTGGTTCATGTTGCCTCACGGCACCAACGGGCTCGGGCAAGACGGTCATCGCTGCTGCTGTAGTCGAGGCCTTGATGGAGGGAAGCGCTGAGAGCGGATACGAGTTCGAAGCTGACCCCAATGCATGCGTACTCTGGGTCACAGACCTTCCCTCGCTGGCCGATCAGACGAAGAGCCGCTTTGTTGAAGCCACCGATCTAGATAATACCCGAATCGAGAGCGTGACCAATACGTTCACGCAAGACCACGACATGCTGGAACCGGGCAAGGTCTACTTCATGCATCGGCAGCTGCTGGGTAAGGGTAAGCTTCTCACCCGAGGCGGCGAGACCAGGACTTTCTGGCAGATGTTGCGCGAGAGCATTGACAGTGGGCTACATCTCTATCTTTTCCTTGACGAGGCTCACAGGGGTATCGGCAAGGGGGCTAGTGCCGGTAAGGATGATGCCACAATCTACGCGCAGCTTATTGATGGATTCGACGGCAACACTCCTATGCCTGTCGTGGTGGGCATATCGGCTACACCCAAACGTTTCCTCGAGGCTATGAAAGGCCGGAAGAACAGAGCGACTATCGATCCGGTAACCGTCAGCCCTGCTGATGTACAGGCATCTGGCCTGTTGAAGGACGACATAGTCCTCTTCTCACCGAAGGAACGGACAGCGGCCGACGCCCTCTATCTTGGCCGCGCGTGCAAGGCTCTTAAGGAATCGACCATGCTCTGGAAGACCTGGTGCGGTGCAAACGGTGTCGACACGGTACTTCCTCTGATGGTCGTGCAAGTTGGCGACAAGATTTCTGATGCATCGCTCTGCGAGCTAACCCGTAATATCCAGGAAAAACTGCCCGATCTTCCGGACAATGCGTTTGCACATGTCTTCGGCGACCATGCTGACCGTAATCTCAAGGGCTTCTATGTTCCCTACATTAATCCTGAGAAGATCGAAGAAACGACCAACGTGCGAGTCCTCTTCGCCAAGGAAGCCATATCTACCGGATGGGAC
>DAIRWA010000290.1:0-279 GCA_036802545.1 Bacillota bacterium
TTTCTATGTCCATCTCATCAAAGTCGGCGAAGAATACCAGAGTGCCTTCGGCGTGGGAGTAGTCGGTGCCGGCAATCGCGGTTCCGTCCACCGTCTTCCAGTTGAAGGATAAGGGAAACGAAGTATCGCCGGTACGCTTGATCGTGATCGACGCGGTTCCCTGAGATTTGTCCGCGCGAATTGATGGCGCAACAAATCCGACTTCGGTCGAACTCGCAGCGCCCGATTCCACAATCTGCATCGCCAGAGTGTTGGCCGCGTCGTACAGCGAGCCACCGA
>DAIRWA010000290.1:289-2347 GCA_036802545.1 Bacillota bacterium
GTGAAGGTGCCAAATTTATCGGGTTCTGTAACGCCGTTATCCGGAGCGGTCAAAATTATCTCCTTGGCCCATTCTCCGTCGGCGAAAGTAACGTCAAACGCATAAGCAGAGAATTCGTCAGGCGAGTCCATAGGCAACACACTAAAGGTCTGTTCCGGCTCCTCGAGAAGGAGCTCAGCATAGTCGCTCTCGCTTATGTATTCGCCCAGATCCTCTTCGGCCTGCACGTATACGTCACCTACAGCCGTGTTGCTTCCGAAAGCTTGTCCGTCCACAGTGTAAACGCACATATAGTCGTACGTATCTCCCGGGTAGTGCTGGGCATCCACTACAAAGTCACGGGCCAGTGCGCCCTTCACAATGCCCCAAGTACCGCTATCCCAAGCGTACCATTGGTACCCGTTGGCGGACTCTATGTCGGGAGCCAGCGTGTACGTCTCGTCGCCGTTATCCGTGATCGTGACGCCGGTGGGGGTCTCAGGCGCTCGAGGCTCGGGATCCTTGCCCAATGGCTGGTACCTGGCGATGGGTAGAGGATCCTCGACCTCTATCACTATGTTGTTCTTGCCCGCGGCGGTGGCGTATGTGTACTCTGTCTCGCTCAGTTGGGCGTAGGTCGGGGTATACAAGATACGCGCGGTAGCTCGCCCGGCTGTCCCGCCCAGTCTATAGACTGTGATCTTCTGGGGTTCGCCGCCCTCTTGAACCGTCGCTTGACTGTCCGAAAAAGCGAAAGTCCCATACGGGAAGACCTCATCCCAGGATGCATCGATTGGCACCTGTTTGCCGTCTTTGTCGACAATAGTGAGGTTACCTTCAGGCCGGCTTGCGTAATAAGCAAGGGCCTCCACCGGCAACATCGAGAAGATCATCACGAACAAAAGCATGCCACTGACTGTCTTTAGGACTCTGCGGTTCATCTCGCCACCCCCGGGTGTTCTGCATTTCTTGGGTTACCGCGACTATGTGGGATCTTCGGTAGATTCTGCCTTGAAACAGCTGTCGCCGCGTCGTAGTATCCGCTTTCACAGGTGTATCCTTGAAGCGGTGACAAAGAGACTCCTATGAGAGGCTATTACCTTATCTTTGCGGAGAGTCGGCGTTTTCGGTAGTAACTTTTTGGTGTAAAAAGTCACGCTTTTGACCCCGTGCGCGACACTTCCGTTCAGGTCATGACGGAAGAGATAGAGCCGGCGGCGTAGCAGTCCGAGGGTTTCCTACTGCGAGCCGCTATAGAGGAGTCGCCAAACGAAATGTCAAGGGGAGCCGGGGGTCCTGCAGGCAGGGAAGGAAACAAACTAAGGAAAAATGTATTTCGCCAATTCGTCACGGCCGGATACCTGCAGTTTCGAGTAAATCTCCAGCATGATGTTCTTAACCCTTCCCACCGAAATGCAGTATCTCTTGGCGATCTTGGCGTAAGGGACGTGTCGGGCCACGAGGGAAGCTATGTGGTATTCCCGCAAGGAGAGCATCAGGGTCATGTTGCCTTGTGTGAATTCGTTATGAAATGCGATCCAGTTCTTCCATGTGCGCTTCCATTGACCGATGACCGCGTCGTAACAGGCGGGGCACTCTTGCTTGAGGCACAGTTCCACGGTACCGCCCAGGGCGATCATGAGCTCCGCGAAGGGCGTTATGAAGCCGTGGGGCAAGGCCATACTCATTGCCTCCAGCAGCCATCGTAGAGACTCATCGTCGCGCCCGAGATAGCGGCATGCGACTGCACACATAAGCCGCATGTAGATGTCATGGAACGCAATCCCCTTCGAAGACGAGCACAGGCACAGCGCAGTCTCGGCCACGGCAAGCATGGCCTCGAATCTACCCGTGCAGTTGAGGTACTTCGCCCGCAGGTACAAGGCGTTTGGCCTCATACGGGACGGAAGGGCGCTCAGATCCCCAGACTTGAGCCACTCCGGCGCCATGCTGGGCGCGATAGCGCTTACAGCGACGGTGGCAAGCGTTAGCTCAGCGGCGGCGGTAACCTCCGCGTCCTTATCCGACTTCACGCAGGCCTTAAGATAAGCGTCGATCTCAGCGTACGTGCGGCGATAG
>DAIRWA010000291.1:0-2334 GCA_036802545.1 Bacillota bacterium
GGATGACGGCCAGCGCCTGAGCAAGGCTGCCCGCCTTTTGCAGCGCCTTTTCGATCAGATCGTGGCCCTTGCATCTGCACAACGGCTGACCGAGCATCAATGCTCCATCATCAGCTACATACCCGTTTTCCGCCTTTAGGTCATGGCGGTTTTTGACGCAAGTCGGGCGGTTGCACGGTTATGTGAATCCCGCGAGGCGCTCGGGGAGTTCGATTAGGCGCAAACCCAGGGTTTCTAAGATTCTCAAGTGCTCAGGTGTGACATTGCACCATTCAATTTCAACATCATCGTTAGGATGAACGGTTTGAAGTATGCAGATGCTGGCGAATTTCTTTTTGAGAAAACGGGTTGTCCAGGCCTCTTGAGCCTTTCGTGCTTCCCATTCTATGAGGGAGTACAATTGTAAGGCAACGACTGTGATCAGCACAAGTGAAGCGACTCGGTCATCAGTATGCACGAACAAGGGCCGGACACGTAAATGAGACTTGAAATCCCGAAAGCGATTTTCCACTGGGTTGCGCTTCTTGTACAGCTCCAGGATGCGACTGGCGGGATCGGCTTCCGAATCCTTCCGGTTGGTCAATAGAACGTAAAGCCCCTCGCCTTTTTTGAGGTGGTCAAGGGCCTCCTCGTTTGGCTCCCAATGCAACGTCATCTGCCCATCTGGACCACTAAGCTCGATGGCGAAACACCGCCGGTAAGCTGCATAAGAACCAGAGAAGATGCGATCCAGCTTAGATTGGACCTGCTGATTGGTCTTTAGTCGACGCTTGTTCAGTCCTTCGCTAAGCGTTTGTAGCTGTTCTTCGAGTTTTGCGAGCCTTCTGTTGCGCGTTTTCTCATCGCGGCTTTGCTTATTGGAGGAGCGAATGATGACGGCTCGCTCCCAGTAGGAATGCTGAGTTACTGGGTGCTCTGGGAGCCGACCGCGCTGCCCCGGTTGCCGTTCGGGTGGTGTTTGGTCTTCGTGGACCTCATCGTAGGTTACCAATATGCCAAGCTCAGTCGCCCAATAGCGATCGTGTCCCTTAGCACCCCAATAAGGTAGCTCCTCCCAAATGACCGTGCCCCCAGCGGTGAGCGACTCGAAGATAGCGGTGTCTGCTTGCCACGGCGCAAGAAAATGAATGCCTTGCTGCTCAAGTACATGCACGTTTTTTGGTGTTAACATGCCACCGTCAGTGATCTGTAGAAAGTCTTGACGTCGGAGGGCTTTCTTTAGAGCAGACACGTTAGCTTCCACCGTAGCCGGATCAGCTGTTTTGCCTGCCAAGACACGTCCATTCAGGGGCACACCACCTTCTGTGGAAACCGTAAGACCGACATTCACCTGCTTCTTGTCTGGCTTACCGTCTCGGCTATACCCAAAGGTGATGGTGTCTGAATCGTCATAGTCGCCCTCGAAATACAGTGAGGTCATATCGTAGGCCACAGTGTCAGCGGGCACCGCGAACTCGGTCATGGCACGTAAGGCCAGGGCGTTCTGGATGTCGCTAGCGTACTGATGAACTACATCCAATGTCGAGCGTATGCGGTCATCATTGAAGAGTTGTGCACTGCAACCATAGAGATCTGCCATACCCGAGTACTCCGCCCACTCCTCCATCTCATAAAGAGGGACTGGTGCGTGGCAACGGTTGATCACACAGGCCTCAAATACTTGCCCATGCGTAAGACCTCTTTCCCGCTCCATGGGTATGAGAGCATCAATCAGGCCACGAATGTTCATGCGTTCGGCCATGGCCTTGAGGAGAACGAGAGAACCGATCTCTTTGACAATCCTCATACGAGTGCCAATGGCGTTGAGTCTCCGTGCAAAGCGCGGAGGCGGCTCCGGCGGGCTATATCGACGCGAACGAGACAAGGCGAACCACCCCTGTGCGGGAGTTTTCTGACAACTTCGCGACTTATCCTCGACTTCCTGCCGCCTGGAAAGATAAATTTGCTCCGCGTTTCCCAATCCCCGGTACCACCTCTCAGATCAGCACACCGCTAAGGCGGAAAACGGGTGGCAACGTAGCGGTTGGATGGAAACGCCTCCCCGATTCGTCTACCAGTTCACCCCCAAAGGCCCAGATCCAGCCCCTGGCATCCCAGTTTCCGAGCCAAGGCGCAAAGCCAATCCGCCTATAAGTGCCGTCAGCGGACGGTTCGCTCAGTTTCTGATTCCATGGCACAAGATCCTCGAACAGCGGATCCGCATCAGGATCAAGGCCCGCTTCTCCCAACAGCTCAATGCGCTTCACTAAGCCTCGCGAAGTCGAATGGTATGGCGCAGCATACAGCCTTCCATCGAAGGTGACTTCCTGTGCTTCGCCAGGTGTGAAGTTGAAC
>DAIRWA010000292.1:0-2319 GCA_036802545.1 Bacillota bacterium
GACGCTCCCACCGAGAAGAGCCTGTCTGGTTGGAAGGATCAAACGATTGGATATACCGGCATCTTCACGGATCCCAAGACAGGCTCATCTCGGTGGGAGCGTCCTGTGCCAACGCCAGGGGCCTCCTGCGGCGAGCGCTAAGCCAAGCGGTGCGCGAGATGCTGCTGGCACAATCGTCGGACTGGCCGTTCATCATGAAAACCGGGAGCGTTCCCGAGTATGCGAAGAACCGCTTTACAGGTCACATTCAAAGGCTTCAAAGACTCCTGGACCAGATCGAAGAGGGGGCGCCGGATCCGGTGTTCCTCAAGGAGGTCGAGGAGTCCGACAGTCTGTTCCAAGACCTGGATTTAGCGGGCCTCTACACAGCGGCGGAGTAAGCGTATCGCCTTCAAGAAGGATGATGTAATTGTCTGAGCCCACGACCATGAAAGAAAGAGCCGACAACCTCAAGGAACTCGGCGTCACTGCTTTGCCCGAGCAAAAAAGCAGCATTTTCTGCCTTCCCATTATCGGGCAGATCGAAGGACATATTGTCCTACCGTCTCAGAACAAGACCACTAAATATGAACACGTATTGCCCCAACTTGTCGCCGTCGAAGAAAACAAGGACATATCCGCGCTTCTTATTCTACTTAACACGGTCGGAGGAGACGTTGAAGCCGGGTTGGCCATCGCTGAACTCATGCGAAGCCTTTCTAAGCCGACCGTGTCTTTGGTGCTCGGAGGCGGCCACAGCATCGGCGTTCCCGTAGCCGTGGCCTCGAATTACTCTTACATTACCGATACGGCCACTATGACCATCCACCCCATTAGACTCGCGGGAACGGTTTTGGGAGTGCCTCAGACCTACGAGTATCTGGATAAGATGCAAGACAGGGTGATCAAGTTCGTCACCAAGAACTCAAAAGTCACGGAGGACAAATTCCGCGAGCTCATGTTCAGAACGGGAGAACTGGCCAGGGACATAGGTACGGTCCTTGTGGGAAAAGAAGCGGTGGAAGTCGGGCTCATAGACGAAGTTGGGGGTCTTGCCCAAGCAGTCGGTAGGCTTAGGAGACTGACCGAAAACGACAAGAAAGATGAAGATGCAAGGACCCCGGAAGGAGGCGGTCCCGACGCTACTGTACACGATCTTTCCACCTGACCTGGTGCTGCAAGCCCAGACCGAGGAAAAACGCAATTTCTTCAGCCTTGACCTAGACGGGAGGACTCTTGTCCTGGAACTCAGAGACGGCCAGCCCTATGTGGCACGTCTGATTTCCACCGATCCCGGGGACTACTTGAAGCCCGAATACCAACCGGGTGAGCGGTTCCATTTTCCTTGTCCTAAGTAAACATCTCTAGACTGAGACTTCCTTCCCGCGCCGGCGTATTAGAGAACGTGCAGCGCGCATAACAGGAGGTCTTACGGACATGTGGCTCGGATGCTTAGGATTAGTTCTTCTCATAGGCGGTTTCTTGGCTCTGTGCGGCAGCGTCATCGGTATCACATTTGGAATCGTGGGCGGAGTCTTCCGTGCGCTTTTCTCCATAATCGGGGGCTTTTTCCGCATCTTCTTCGGTTAGAAGAATCCGGGGCTCTCGCGGCACAGTTGCGAGCCCCGGATGTGTAGCCGTTTGACCTCCCGGTAAGAGAGAGCCGGTGATCCGCCAGAAATCGAGTATAGTCCGATTGAAAAGCTAGCGATGCCGGCTTGTTCCCAAGAAGCGCGACCTCGTCTTCACTCGAAGCCACCACTGATCCACCTGATAAGACCCAGGATAAGACCCGGTTATGACCACAGGTGTCCCGATAACCACGTACGGGTAGATAGCTTCAACATCCCAGTTGTGCATCCTGATGCAACCGTTTGAAACGTACGTCCCGATAGCCCAATCCGCGTTGGTCCCGTGGATCCCGTAGTTGCCAAAAGACACATCCAGTCCCATCCACCTACTTCCGAGAACTTCCCAGGCAGGATTCTTGTACTTCTCAATTACCTTCCAGTTGCCCGCCGGGGTGGGCGTAGACGTCTTGCCAAGCCCCAAAGGATAAGGCCCGAACGAACGGCCAGAGTAGTAGAACGAAAGCGTTCTTGTGGGTATGTCGATGATGATTCTCCCAAGGCCGGGAGCATAGGACCAGTATTGAGGTCTATACACAGAAGATCCCCCAAACCCATGGTATGAAAGGAGAGGCGGATCTGCTAACGATTATCGTTGTCCAATATCAGGCAAACATCAGATAAAGCAGAGAAACGAATCCCGCGATCCAGCAGTAGTAGGAAAACGACGACAACTCTCCCCTGCGAACGACTCGAAAGACCGCGGCCAGGG
>DAIRWA010000293.1:0-2315 GCA_036802545.1 Bacillota bacterium
TGATTTCACTTAGGCATGAGATGGCGGAGGTGCCGGCGTCCATCACGGAAACTCCTGCCGGCCACTTGACTGCTTCGAGTTCGGCAATGACGACGACTCCCACCCCATCGTCACCCATGAGGGGATTTCCCAGTCCAATGATCAGGATGGCATACTCTTGTGGTTTCACGCTACTTTTCTATGCCGGAAGTGACACGCAAGATGATCGCAGTTGCATGTCTACCCCCATCGTGTGGCGATTACGTGAGCGTTGCACTTAGGACAGTAGACAACCTCCTTCAACACACCGCTGTTTCGCTCCCGTTTATTTTGTTGCCCGGCAGCGCAAGGATGCCGATCGTCCCCGATTTTCTGGTTCTGCCTGAAAGCAGGTAGTGTGCTGGCGGTGGCGCGCAAGGATGCCGATCCCCTCAATTTCCGTCACCCGGCTACATATCATGTCTGGAACGGAGGGCCATAGAATGGACCAGAATGAGTTCGTGAACATGTGCCGGAGCCTATCGGCCGGCGCCAGTTGCGGTGAAGACAGCCATGAGCTTTCAAAGGCCGTGCTGGAAGCCGTCGTATCTCACAAGGTCAAAGCGCCGCAGCCGAGGAAGCTGCCGGTGATCTGGATTGAGACTAACGATAGCGGCGACAACAACATCGCCTTCATGGGCACTACCTATCCTTACCTCACACAGGTCTTTTCCGACATGATCGACGTCTTGTACAGCAACACTTTCATGGCGGCTCAAGGCAGGGATGCTCTGGAAATCCTCGATTGGGCCGCCACGTCTCTTCGAGGCAGGTATACGCTTGTGGTTGAGGGGGCCATCCCCACGAAAGCAAACGGCTTCTTCAACTGCATCGCGCGTACCAAGACCCACTACATCACAGCCCTTGAGGCGGTCAGGACATTGGGGAGGTCTGCCCAATACGTGGTCGCGCTCGGAACTTGCGCCAGCTTTGGCGGCCCTTCGGCGGCTAAGCCGAACATCAGCGGCAGTGTTGGAGTCAAAGACGTCCTCGACCGCGAGGTCATCAACGTTAGCGGCTGCCCTGTGAACCCGGACTGGTTTGTAGGCACCCTTGCCCATCTACTGCTGTACGGCAAACCTGAACTCGATGAGCACGGCCGACCCACCCTGTTCTACGGCTTCACTATACATCGCCACTGCCAGCGCCGGTCCTACTTCGACAGGGAAGAATTCGCGGAGAGACTTGGAGACATCGAGTGCATGTTCTCGCTGGGGTGCGTCGGGCCTCGCACCGGCGCGGACTGCCCTTACCGCCAATGGATGAATCACGTAAACTGGCCCGTAAAGGCTAACACGCCCTGCATCGGATGCACAAATCCAGACTTCCCCGACGGGTCCACTCCGTTTTTCGCTCCCATGCCGGAAAAGGACGCGCGGCGCGAACCCGGATCCGGAGTGGGGCAAGGAAGCGACCCGAGCATACTGCTCCCCGGGGAATCGACAGAGTCATCCGTCGAAAGGAGTCAATGATGAGCAAACAGCGAGTGATGTTCAGCCCGGTGACCCGCCTAAGCGGTCTCCTTTCAATTGAGGTCGTAGTTGAGGATGGCAGGATAGTCGAGGCGAACGCCAGCAGCACGATGTTCCGGGCGTATGAGTGGATAATGCGCGGGCACCACATCACCGACGGCGTATACCTCACCCAGAGAGTGTGCGGTATATGCTCTCTAGCCCACGGAGCGGCCGCGAGCTATCTGCTAGACGAACTCTACGGCAACGAGGTGCCGGAAAATGGCCAGTATCTGCGCAACATTATGCTTGCCTCGGACTTCCTTCAGAACCACATACGGCACTTCTACCTCTTTAGCCTGCCGGATTTCGTGGTCATGCCCGACACTCCACCGTTTCACGGGCAAGACCTGGCCGATATGCGTCTCTGCCCAGCCGACAACGAACGCTTGGTTTGCCACAGCCGCGAAGGTATCATCGCCGCTCAAGAGGCCCATCAACTTTTGGCATTGTTCGGCGGTAAAGCTCCGCATCAACACTCTTTCGTGCATGGAGGCGTGTCTGTAGCGCCTACGGCCGACAAGATCGCGAGCGCGCTCTCTCTCGCCCAACGCATCCTGGAGTTCATCAACACGAAGTTGATTCCCGACACAAAACTGATCTCCAGAGCTTACAGTGACTATTTTCAGATCGGCAAGACGGCCGGGCGCTTCATGTCATTTGGAGTGTGGCGGTTTGGGAGCAGAAACGAAAGGCCCCTGTGGCCTCCGGGCGTCTTGGCCGACGGAATACTGACCCACCCCGATGTCAGTCTGATATCTGAAGATGTCACAAGCAGTTGGTTTG
>DAIRWA010000294.1:0-2314 GCA_036802545.1 Bacillota bacterium
CGACCAACGTGCCAATAGCATACAAATCCAAGGAATTTGCGCGGTAGATAATACTGTTCCGAGGGAAATGCGAGGTTACCATGGACCGGAGACATCGCGTCACCCTGTTCAACTCGAACAGCTACCTCCTCGGGGATCACCAAGATAGGGACGGAAATAGCGTGGTACCGCTGGCCTAAAGCGGTCTGCACTACCGATTAGAAACATCAGTAACTACAGGAAGCACCGGCTCTTATCAAGTTAGCGCTATTTAGATACTGTTTTTATACAGACGTTTTTCGACCTGATAACCGCCAATAAAAAGGACTGTCGCAATCACCGCCACTACGAGAGATCTGTCTAGCGAACCAATGCTGTCGAAGCGACCAGTTTCAAAAATGCTTAGCGAGGATCCGAATCATGCCAGTATGAACAGTGAACTCCAGGCGAAGTTGACTATCATGGGGAGAAAATTTCTAAGCTCCAGGTAGAGCCTCCGCATCAGAGAACCCCCTCACCACGCACATAAAACCATCCTCCAGTACTCGTATGAGCCTACGTACTCCGCCACACAGGTTTCGTGGATTTTGACAGCAAGCTCGTACCCGCAGTAGATGAAGAACGCGATCACGAGGATTGCAGGACGCACCAGCCAGACCATGGTCGAGAATATGTCGCCCCATTGGCGGTAGTTGCTGAAGCAGAAGGTGAACAGACCGAGAAGCAGTATTAGGAGAACCAGATACGGCGCTAGTAGGGCTTTGCTGCGCATGAAGATGAGCAGAGAGCTCCTGTAAAGCTTCCTCAAAGCGTACACGCCCTTTCGTTCACACGAGAGGACCGCGGTGACGTTGTTCTTCCTCATGACTAGTCGTGAGTTCGCTTCTAGAGAAACCCCTGCCCAAGAATCCACTTATCGTTGCACGGTGTTCTTATTCTCAACACCTGGTTTCACGATGGCTGTGAGCTAAACCTGCCCAAGCGTCTCGACCAACGTCCCAATAGCATACAAAGGTACGTTTACCATCCAGTCTTCCTTGCGGTAGTCCGACATCGATGTGCGGATCGAGAGCCTTGGTTCATACTTCTCGGCGTATCGCCGAAGACTCTTCGCCTTTAGGTTCTCCTCGGCCTTGACTTCCAACGGGTAGACCTCCATCCCATGCTGGAAGACGAAGTCAACCTCAGCCGTAGCCTTGTCGGCAGACCAATACGCTGGCGCGATGTCGCAGTCAGATAAGAGCTGCTGATGCACATACTGCTCAGTCAGGGCACCCTTGAACTCCGCAAACACCCTATTGCCTTCGATGAGGGTCTTCGCGTCCAGCCCACTCTTTGCCGCCATAAGGCCTACGTCCAGCATGCAAAGTTTGAATGAACCGGAATCCCAATAAGCCGAAAGCGGCATGCCGGGCTTTGAAACCCTTTCAACCTTGTGAATGAGGCCGCAGTCTAGAAGCCATTGCATCGCGAGCTCGAATTCCTTGGCTCTAGCCCCCTCGCGGATATGTCCGTACATGAACTTCCGATTCTCCTTCCCAAGCTGAGCGGGCACAGAATCCCACAGCATCCGGATCCGAGGTACTATCTCGATGGGTGCGTGTTTGGAGAAATCCTGCTCGTAGGCATCAAGAAGCCTAGAATGAATCCGACGCACCTCAGAAAAGTCTCGGCGCTCGACAAAGGCGGCGACAGCCTCGGGCATGCCGCCTATATAGTAGTACTGGCGTAGCAGATCGACATATTTGGCCTCAAACGGAGTGATGATGTCGAACTTCTGACCGCGCAGGAGCTCGACCAACGGCGCGTTTCCGGTCGCGTTCAAGAACTCCGTAAAACTCAGTGGGTAGAGGTTCATAAACTCGACCTTGCCCACAGGAAAGGAGGTTCCCTGATGCATCGCTATTCCAAGCATCGAACCGGCCGCCACTATGGGATACTCGGGGGCATTCTCGTTGAAGTACTTCAGTGACGCCAGCGCGCGAGGAATCTCCTGGACTTCATCCAAGATGACAAGAGTATCGGGCGCGGTTATGGAAGTGCCGGCCACGATCTGGAAAGCGGTAAGCAGTCGCTCAACGTCTAGGTCGTCCTCAAACAACGCCGCCAACTGTCGGTTGCTGTCGCAGTTAATGTAGGCAACCTTCGGGTAGTTAGCGCTGCCGAACTCGCGCATGAGCCAGGTCTTTCCAACCTGCCTCGCGCCTCGGATGATGAGAGGCTTTCGGTCAGGTCTGTCCTTCCACTCAACCAGGGTTTTCATAGCGTAACGAAGCACGTCAAGCACCTCCGTCTTGATAAGTTCTCCCATGAGCGAGTATCCTAGTTCCCACGG
>DAIRWA010000295.1:0-2309 GCA_036802545.1 Bacillota bacterium
CGGTCTCACGGCTACTTTCCCTTCATCATCACGGTCTCGCGGCTACTTTCTCTTCATCATCACGGTCTCACGGCTACTTTCCCTTCATCATCACGATCTCGCGGCTACTTCCTCGCCATGACCGCAAGCCAACAGCCCACTTACACAGACAATGTCACACTCCTCATCTATCTACCTATTTACGCTGGTCTGGCTCAATCTTCTGTGAAGGATATGGGCCTTCCGAAAGCGAACACAATGCCTGACTACTAGAAACAGGCTTGAGTTGGCTTTCTGGAGGACGGACGATGACAACGATTGTACACTGCGCTGATATCCACGCGGGCAGACCCGCTTCGCTCAAACTGGGACCCGAGAAAGCGCTCATCAGGCGCAGAGAAATTGAAGACACTCTATTTCGTATAATAGAGATAGCTCGTGAAGAAAAGGCCGATCTTCTTTTGATTTCCGGCGACCTCTTTGAACACTGCTACGCAAGGCCGTCGTGGGCACGCGAAGCCGCGGAAGCCTTAGGTTCAATACCCGACACAAAGGTCTTCGTAGCTCCGGGAAACCACGACCCGGCCCTGAAGGATTCCCTATACCGCAGCATCACCTGGCCGCGTAACGTGACCGCCTTTCTTTCTTCGAGCATACGAGAGGTCATCTTGGATGACCTGGGTTTGGCCATATACGGCAGGGGTTGGACCGCGTACCAAGATACCGATGCCGCGCTAATGGGCTTTCGCGTCAGGCGCAAAGACCTTCTGAATTTGATGCTGATCCATGGAGAAGTTGTCCAACCAGGCCTAACAGACGATTCCGGATACCTGCCCGTCCATCCTGACCATGTTTCCGCATCCGGTCTCGACTATCTAGCCTTGGGACATGTCCACTCCCCGTCTCGCTTGCGGATGGGGGATACGACTGTGGTTTATCCGGGTTGCCCTGAGCCCTTGGATTTCGGAGACAAAGGCCCGCGCGGCATCTATATCGTAAACGCCGAAAAGAGTTCCCGGGGAGAGGCGTGCGCAGAAGCCGAGTTTATGCCAATAGCGTTGCGGCAGATGAGGTCTGTAGAGGTTGACATAACAGGATTGGACACAGATGAACGTGTCCGAAACGCCATATTGGACGTGGACGACGCGACGGGTAGGAACAGGGATTTGTGGTCTGTAACACTTATAGGGCGCGTCGATCCCGAGATATCTTTTGAAATCCCATCTTTTGAGAAGGATCTTTCCGACGAGTTCTTCTCGCTGCGGATATCCACAGAGTACTGGCCGGACTACGACCTGCAGGAACTGGCCGAGGACGAGGGGAGCCTTGAGGGCAGATTCCTCCGACACCTGCAAGAGGTGGCTGCGGACAAGCGGGCGAAAGGCGATTCCCGCGGAGCCGAAACGGCGGAACTGGCCATTTATTACGGACTGGATGCGCTTCGTCAAGGCAAAGTGCTCTTGAGAGGGAGGCGGTGGAATTGAAACTCCGGTACCTAATTCCAACGGCCTTTGGAAAGTTTCACGCGCAAGAGCCGCTTACCTTCGAAGACGGTTTGAACTTGCTGCAGGGTCAGAACGAGGCGGGGAAGTCTACCCTGGAAGCTTTTATCCACGGCATGTTTTATGGTTTCAAGAAAGAGGGGAAGTCGAGGATATCCAGGCTTCCCGAGTTCGAAAGATACCGCCCTTGGACCGGCGGCGAGTACCGGGGTGTTTTGGGCTATGAAGAGGGCGGCCGAAATTATCGGATCGAACGGTCTTTTGATCCGGACATTGTGAAGATTCTAGATGATGATACGGGAGAGGACCTGACTCGAGAGTTTAATCAGGACTCACGAAAGGAGTATGACTTTGCCGAGAGGCATCTGGGGCTGTCCGCCAAGGAATTCCGCAACACGGTGTGGATAGGCCAGCTGGAAAGCCGGCAGGAACCGGGATTGGGCACAGAGATCCAAGGCAAGTTAGGGGACATACTCCAAGGCGGCACTGAGGACGTGTCGTTGGCTACGGCCCTATCCGCGCTGGTTGAGGAAAGAAGCAAGATCAAGTCTCCCCGGAGCACCAAACAGCCCTTGGATGTAGTCGTGGGGCGCTTGGCTGAGCTCGAGAAGGAGGCGGAAGAGGCCCGTGTCCGTGAATCCCAAGTCAGGGACTGGCTCTTAGAGGTTTCTTCTCTATCCCATACGAGGGATGAGCTCATATCCGAGTGCGCGAGCCGTCAGGCTGACCTAGACCGAACCCGACACGCTATCGTGGCGGACCTGGTGGCCCGGCTTTTCCTGGACGAAATCGGCGAGCTGCCGATGGATATGCAGGCCAAGCTGCTGC
>DAIRWA010000296.1:0-2303 GCA_036802545.1 Bacillota bacterium
GTCACCCCAGTGACGGATCGGGTTACATAATGCGGTTCAGGGCCCTGTCGACCGCCATATTCAGTCACTGCCTTCGATGCTAGCTTGCAGGGCAGAACCGTCCCGGTTAGAATATCATAAAGTAAGAAAGTCCGACTTGTGGTAAGCTTGATATACTCGGAGGGCGATTGATACGGAGAACGACTCACGCGGAGGACGACTCACACGGAGGAGATTCACATGCTAGTTGAGCTTAAGCGAAAATCGCAGGTAACAATCCCGAGCGCACTGGCCCGCAGACTCAATCTCAAGCCAGGTGACAAGTTGGAGATGGAGGAGAAGGACGGCTGTCTGGTGCTGACACCGGTCGCCATTGTTCCCAGGGACCAGTTGTGGTTCTATAGCAGGGAATGGCAAGACGAGGAGCGGAAAGTCGACGAGCAGGTTAGCGCCGGGCGGGTGAAAAAGGCTAAGAACGTCGAGGAACTTGTGAAAGGGCTCGGGCTGGACGAAGCATGAACCTGTACTACTCCGAGCTCTTTCACGACAAGGTCCTGCGACTCTCTCCTGAGGCGAAGAGAGCCTTGAGGAAGAAACTAGAGCTATTGGCGAGTGACCCTCACCATCCTTCGCTCCGTACTAAGAAGATCAAAGGGCACGGTCGCATTTTTGAGGCAAGCATTACGATGGACATCCGAATGACCTGGGAGTACATAGAAGACGGTATTTTGCTTAGGAACATAGGCGAACATGACAGGACCCTGAAGAGGCCGTAGGCGGGCGCGATAGGGAACAAGCGAATGCGCTCGTCCCGGTTAGTTTAGGGGCTTCGTTCTTGGGCCAAACATTTGGTTGAGGGTGTAATAGGAGCTTAGTCCAGCCACATCCCACCGGTCCCCATACTCGTACACCGCCAGAAACCATCCTCGCGCTCAAGGCGAACTTCTCTCTCCATGATAATCCACCCTTCGAGGTCGCCCGTGCCCATGTCCCCGCCTCCCCCGGCCCACCAAGTGATTATGTTATAGTTCACCGGCTTTATGGCATAGGTGCACGAGAACCCGAAGATCGAATCGTCACCCTCACGCGTCAGTTTGACCTCAATCTCGAGGACCTTAAAGCCTGTAATGCGGTTGATGTTCTCCGGTGTCATGCTCTCCCAGTAACGCCCGAGTTGGCTCATGAACCCGTACGCGACTTCCTCAAAACTGCCGTACCCCTCATCGCGAACGAGCACGTTCTCGTAACTATATTCATGCTGGGAGAACTCCATCAGGATGTCGTCTGGGAGCATCCCTTCGTAAGATTCATCCGTGATGTAGGTGGTAGCCGAGTCCCCATCCACGTACGTGACGTAACCTGTGCCGATGATGAAGATGAGCCTGGGGCCGTCCACATCGCCTAGGTAGATGGCGGGACCCGACGGCAGAACGGGTTCCTCTGCTCTGGCCCAGTACTTGCAGTGCTGGAACACTATTCGGTAACGGCCGCTGTGTGGGATCTCAAAGGACCGGACTGTCGGAGCGTCGGTTTGGGGGCCAGACTCGTAACTCTCCTGGTACCACATCCGCGTGCCGCCTTCGAAGATGCTTTCGAGGTAGCCCATGGCCTCTGGCTGAATATCGTCATACCTGGAAACGCGGTAGATGCTCCAGATATACTGCTCGGTCGTGGAGGCGATCCAGATCTCGTCATCCATCAGGTACAGACGCCATCCACGCCTGTTCGCAGAAGCCTCGCTCAGGTCGTAACGGTATCGCTCGGTGTACTTAGTGACGTCGGGTATGTTGGAACTGGCTCCAAACTTTGGCTCAGGCATGAAATCGTCCCTGAACATATCCTCGTCCACTACTGCCGGCTCGTAGGTAATCGGTTCACTGTGCTGGCCGCCATTCTCGTCGGTGATTACGAGCGAGTCTGGCGTGAGAGTGTAGGATATCCGGTACCCATCTTGCGGCAGGAACGAACTGAGAGGGCACATGTACACGAGCTTCTGGAACCTGAAACTGCCGTAGAGGTCATCCGGGCCGTAGAGGTCATCCGGCTTGATTCGCACCGGGTCAATCGCGGGATTCGAGGCACAGGCCGCGATGATAGGGATGCACAGGGCAGCCGCGAGGAAGGTTGCCCACTTCGGTGCAGGCCGAAATCGCAGCACATTCTTGACGCGCGCCGCTATTGCGTTGAACAAGCTCAGGACCGACAAAAATGACACCGGGCAAGTCAAGCGGAAAAGGACGACCGACCACAGGGCGTATGAGTATCCCTTTGGCGCGGTCCTGAGAGCAAACCGGACGAGGAACACCGCGAGGATAACGTAACTC
>DAIRWA010000297.1:0-2294 GCA_036802545.1 Bacillota bacterium
CTGGCGTAGGAGATGCGGACTTACGCGCAATAGGCGCGCTGCTACACTGATGGTATACACCGGGTCGCCGGGCCCATGAAATATGCCCATAATCTCACCTCCCCCTGTAGTATGCGGCGTTAGATTCAATACCTTACCAAATCCACATAAGTTTCTTCACAAACTAATATAAGCATCTTCACCGCACTCGTCAAGAATATTCGCCTGCGCACGACCCGTTCACTTAAAAGCAGGTGTAGAAAAGTCTTGTACAGAAATCTCATAGAAATCCAATCCGCGGGAGTGGTATCTGGCGTGTTCGTCATACTAGGACTTCAAAACGCATGGCATAACAAAAGCCGTACGGTCCTCGGCATTGTGAGTATGGCCATAGCTGCCATCGTGTTTACCTCAAGCACGACGCTAAGCCAGGGCTACCCGGCAACGGCATACTTTGAAGCCCGACAACTGATCGGCGCTGACTTGGTCCTTCTGCCCGGCAAGTCCAGGCTCTCCCAAGAAGACTTAGCGTCGCGGGATACGATGTGGCGCTTCGAGAAAGCCGGCTTAGACAAGCCAAATCTCTTTATGGGATTCGAAAAAGAACGTTATTCATACGGAACCCTGGAAGGAATCATCCCGACAGACCGGCAGGTGACCTCGTCCCGCATGAAAGAGGTCGCGGACGAGCTCAGTTCCCGCCCAGGAGTCAAGGGCACGAGGGTAAGGCGCGCTATGCCGGTCCTCATCCCCACCCGGACGGACGGAGTAGACCGGTTGGTCTATGCCTTCCTGGAAGCTCGAGACATAGCGAGTGATCTGGAATCGTGGCGCATGGAAGGCGCCCTAAGGCAAGGCAGGTACCTCCAAATCGATGACGACAATTCTCCGGTTGGAGTGGGAGTTTCGGGCTGGGCGGGCATGTCGGTTCCTGTTGGAGCAGCTGTCCCTCTGCAAGTGCCCCGGATTGCCCTGGGAGAAGACGGGATCAAGTACCGTGACTACGAGGACTCAGAAGCCTTCCTAATACAGTCTGTCGGTACTCTCGGCTTCAAAGAAGGCGGGCAGAACAACCCGCTCGGGCAGGCCTACGCGAATCCTTGCATCTTCGTTTCCGAGGCCTTGTTCGATCAAGTAGCCTCTCTCGCGAACTGCACCGACAGCGACACCGCATGGGGCATAGGCGTTACGCTGGACGAGATATCAGCTCTCGAGGATATTGTCTCCACTCTGCAAAGGGAGTACCCGGACTTTACCGTCGTCTCAGTGCCCAAAATGGCTTCCTCCTTCTCGGGAGGGTTGACGCGATCAGGCGTCCCCATGGACATGCGAAAGGTCACAGAAGTCCTCGCGTTTCTGACTGCCGCCCTGCTATCGGCGACTAACCTCTCGGTCTTGATGCTGGCACGCAAGCATGAAATCGGCATCCTTCGGTCGATTGGCGCCACCCAAGGGAACATAGCGACGATGGTGATAACCGAGTCCGTATGGATAGCTCTAGTAGGGGCAATCTTGGGCAACCTGATATCCCAACCGGCCGTCCTTCTGAATTTCCTTACAAATAGGGTCGGTACCGACGCAGTGGTTCGGCAAGCCCGGATGAACGTTGGAACCAGCATGGGGCTGGCGGTCGCGGCGGCTGTTTTGTTTGGGTTCTTGCCCTTGACTAAAGCTCTGCGGATTACACCCGCGGCAGTCTTGAGGGGGGAATAAGGGGTGAAAGGAATGGCAGACGGAGTTGAGATCGCGGGGCGCGGCTTTAGGCGCCGTCTCGGAACCTACCTTGTAATGATGCTATTAGTAGCGTTCACGGTAGCGGGATATCTGACTGTGAACGCATACTGGCAAGACGCGTCATCCATCGCCAGTGCAAGCGTAGAAGCCCTGGATTTTCCGTACCTCAAAGCCACCGTGCTGCACGCGTACTGGAATAATCCTCCCCAGGCAGAAGGAGAGGCGGCAGCGCCCCGGTATTCAACGATACCGAGCTGGATCGCATAAGGGGATTGACCAATGTCCGCTCTTTGAGTGTGGGTTTATCCCAGGAATGCTTCACCAGGTACGGACATATGGAACTGCTTTCATTGGAACCTGATTCCCAGCTGCTATCGTCACTGAACATCCTTGAGGGCAGACTGCCCCAGAAGCCCGGAGAAATCCTCATTCCCGATTCCCTAAGAAAAGCCGGAGCGGAAGTTGGCGCGACTCTAATAGCCAACAAGCCGGCCGTAACCATTCCGACCACATATAGAAGGGACTCGACTGTGGCCGTCCCGGTCGACCCGGAGCCAACATCTTCTCTTCTGGTAACCGGC
>DAIRWA010000298.1:0-2273 GCA_036802545.1 Bacillota bacterium
GGAGGCGAGGCTTGCTCTCCCTTAGCTGCTAGATCGCACTTATCCATGTAGTTCTTGGCCTTAACGAAAGCTTCCCGCAAGACGGCTGCGTTGGCCATCCTGGTCTTGGGATATTTCTTCTGCATATCGCCGTAAACCCGCTTTGGGTTCTCTCCGAAGGCCATCTTCATCCCTTCGGTCCCGGGGATGACCATCTCTTCAGCCGTGCGTCCGCGAAGTTTCATGGCGAAACCGGTGCCGCCAATGATGTTGGCGCTGCCAGGTCCGGTGTAAACACATGTGACGCCTCCGGCGACGACGTCAGGGATAGCGGGGTCCTGGGGATTAAGGGAATCGATGCCCCTAACCTGCGCGGTTACCGGGTCAGACGTCTCATTCCCGTCGGCATTTGCCCAGACTGAGGGCTCGCCAAAGACAGCTAGGTGACTGTGGGCATCTATGAGCCCGGGAGTCACGGTTTTTCCTTCGGCATCAATGATCTCGGCTCCGGCCGGTATCTCGATATCCTTACCGACAGCCTTGATTTTGCCGTCCTCTATCAGCACGACTCCATTCTCGATGACGCCGCTGGCGATGGGATACACTTTTCCGTTGACAATGGCTAGCATTCTCCAAGTCTCCTCCCTATGTTAGAGTAACCATTGTCAGTGTTCGCTTCCCTGTCCGGCAGATCCTGCCCTCAGTAGACCGTAGTTGTATAATGAAGAATAGCGCTACTGCGCTATTCGGAAGGTGTGACTCGAGTGCCTGTAGACGCAGTGTTACCCGCGTTCTTGATTGCGGTTGCGGGATACTTCGCGAAAGACAAACTGGATCTCGACACAGGAACGCTGTCTCGAGTATGCCTGTATATCCTGACGCCTGCCCTAGCGCTCAACTCTCTATCCACTTCAGAGATTAGTATTTCCGTAGCTTGGCGAATGGTTCTTAGCGGCCTGCTAATGGCCCCTACCCTCTTGCCGATTTTCCGTTTGACTAGCCGGTTATCCAAGTCCGACCCCGAAGTGTCCAGGTCTTTGGCTCTCCCCGCCGTGTTTTCAAACGCGGGCAACTACGGACTTCCGGTTTGCCTGTTCGCGTTCGGTCAAGAAGGCATGGACTTGGGAATCGTATTTATGGTCTCTCAGACTATCACCATTACGACTCTTGGGGTATACATCGCCGCTTCCAACAAGATGAACGCCCGGAGTTCTTTTAAGCAGGTGTTGAAGATGCCTTCGGTCTACGCCGTAGCCGCAGGTCTGTTGGTTAGAGTCACGGGCATTCAGATGCCCGTAGCTCTGAGTCGTCCCGTTAGCCTGCTCTCCCAAGCAGCGGTGCCTATATTCCTTCTGGTGCTTGGGATGCAATTGTCAGAGAAGAGTGAGGATGTACCGACCAAGTCCGTAATGCCCGCGGTGGTCTTTAGATTGGGTCTGGGCCCCGCGATCATGGCAGTCCTAGGCTTTGTACTTGGCCTCAGAGGGCTACCCTATCAGGTTATGGTCCTTCAGGCCGCAATGCCATCCCCTGTCAACGCTACGATATTGGCCAGGGAATTTAACGCACATCCGTCGGCGGTATCCAAGACGACTCTGATCAACACCATAGGCAGTTTGATTACTCTCACATTATGGATCGTCTTGTTGCGACGGCTTAGTCTCTAGTGTCTGAAAACAGTTAACCCAGATTATGGATTCGACAAGATACCGCACATAGAAAGTGATACACATCATTCATGGGGGGACATCCACGTGAATCAAGGCAGACAGAGGCAGATACTTGAATACATGCGGGAACGGCAAGACGACATGGTTACCATGTTGGGATACCTGGTTAACATGGACTCGCCCAGCACTGACAAAGAGTGCCTCGACGCTATTTGCGAGGCTATCGGACACTTGTGGAAAGACACGGGAACCAAGGTCGAAGTAATCCGACAAGAATCCTACGGCAACCATCTACGCGCGGAATGGGGACAGGGTTCGGAACAGATACTGATGCTCTGCCACATGGATACGGTATGGGGAAAGGGCGAAGCCGCGAAAAGGCCTTTCAAGGTTGAGGGAGGCAAAGCCTACGGGCCGGGCGCGTACGATATGAAAGCCGGCATCGTTGAAGCTTTGTTCGCCGTCCGCTGCCTAAAGGATCTAGAGATGAATCCTCCCGGCAAGACAGTCATACTACATAACTCGGATGAGGAAATTGGCTCGCCCTCATCTCGCGGGATAATCGAAGAAGAAGCCAAGAAGTCAAAGGCTGTGCTGGTATTGGAGCCGTCGGCCGATGCCGGG
>DAIRWA010000299.1:0-2264 GCA_036802545.1 Bacillota bacterium
CGGTTCGGAGATGGTGGTGGTGTCCACCGACCCGATTACAGGGGCGACAGATCGCGCCGGCTGGCTGGCGGTAAAGGTTGCTGTAAATGATATCGGGGCATCCGGGGCGGAGCCGGTGTGCGTGCTAGTGACTTTGCTCTTGCCGGAAGGCTTCACAGAAGATGACCTTTTTGCCCTAACGAATGACATACATGAGGCATGCGTCGAGGAGAACGTGGCTGTGGCAGGCGGTCACAGTGAGGTTACGCCCGGCCTCACTAAGCCAATAATAAGCGTCGCTGCCATAGGCAAGACGCGTAACAGGCGAGTGCTGAGCGCGTCGGGAGCTAAGGTCGGAGACGACATAGTTGTTACAAAATGGGCCGGGCTGGAAGGGACGGCCATCTTGGCCAAAGATTTCAGAGACGTCCTTCTCGCACATATAAGCGAGGACCTGGTAGATGCGGCTTCCAGACTCATGGACAGCGTGAGCGTGACTCAGGACGGAAAGATAGCTGTCGCTCACAGAGCCACGGGATGTCACGACGCCACAGAAGGCGGGGTCCTCGGCGCCATCTATGAAGTATGCGAAGCGTCTGGGACGGGGGCAACTGTCGATATCGCCAGGATTCCGGTGTTGGAGGTGACGGATGCCATCGCACGGTTAACAGGTATAAACCCGCTAAGGCTCGTGTCGTCAGGTTGCCTGGTTGTTACGACGCCGAATGGCGCTGAGTTATGTCAAGTCTATAGAGAACACGGTATCAACGCAGAGGTCGTGGGCAAGATTACCTTGAGAGAGAGGAAGACCGTTGAGTCCGGGAAAACCCATGAGCTTGGAGCCCCTGAAGCCGATGAACTGTGGCGGGCCAGGCGTTTCCTCGAAGGGCTCTAAGGCGAAGCGCTAGGTGAGGGAGGTGGTCCGGGCGTGTGGGTGCTGTGGACGTTCATATTCGCGGTGGTTTCCATATGGCTCGGATATACGTGGCTGGTAGCTTTGCGAGCCAAGTATGAGCACACTGCCGAATCCAGGCTTATCCTTCTTCTAGTCGCAATGGGGTCGTGCTTTTTGGCGCCGAAGTTGATCCTGCAGATCGCTCCGCAATGGGGGACGGTTCCCGTCGCTGTTTCATCTATCGCCGTAGCCCTGGGGCTGTTTTCTCTTCTATCATTCGTAGTGGTCAATCTCTGGTTGGCCGCGCTCACCCGAGGTTATGATGAGAAGATTGTCGGTCTAGAGGAAAAAGAAGACGACCTCATCCGAAGACTCGAAGTCCTAAGGTGGAAGGCGCTTAACGCTCCGGCGGAAAGGGTGTCGGAGCAGAAGGCCGTCATACGGAAAGCAAGCCCGGAGGACGAGACTGCCGTGCTCAGGAAGACCGTTCACGATTGGGAGGGGGCAGAGGGGACTGCCCGGGTTAGGGCCCTAAAGGTCTTGGAGTGGAAGGATGAGACGGCTGCTAAAGGAGATTCTGAGCTCAAGTCCGAATTGGAACGGCTGCGCGTTTTGGCGGAGACCGAAAAAGACGAGACCAAGCGGGAACAGGCAAAAGTGAGATGGGCGCTAAACAAGATTGAGCTGACTACCCGCGAAGCGCGGGCCAAGGGCGAGAGCCTTGGGCGTGATTCTCAAAGGAATGACAAACCGCATACAGATGAGGACCAGATGGAGATGAGACAAAGGCTTCAGGATATCCTCCGCGATATGCAGTCCGCAAGGGCCGAAAAGGCCGAGTTTCTGCGGAGCAAGATAAGGCTCACCTGGAGGCGACGCATATGAGCCACATGAGTTCGTATAAGACCGACATCAAGTTGGATAACGCCCTCGCAAATGGAAGGTCGGTGGAAGAGGATCCCGGTTGGGACATCCTCAGCGAAGCGATTTTCGCGGCAGCTGAAGACCTGAACCTGGATATCAGCCATACCATCCACGACTACTATGGCCGGGCAATACTATGTGATTGGGCCCTGACGAGTCCGGATATGCCGAGAGGGCTCGGCGTAAATGTGGACAGGAAAACCGGCGAAGTCAGTTTCATCTCAGACAATTACGGAGGATATGAGAGATACGCCGAGGAGATTAAAGACAGGATCGTACAAAACTACTCGGCTTTGTGCGTTACGAAAGCATTAGCGGCGCTGAACTATAGCGTAGACGTAGACGAAGTCAAGCATCCCATCGAGGGCAAAAAGGTGCTCGTCAGGGGCGTATTGTAATGGGCAAGAAGATAGACATCGAGATCGGCAAGAACGGTCAGATGAAGGTAGAGTTTTCGGGGTTCATA
>DAIRWA010000300.1:0-2256 GCA_036802545.1 Bacillota bacterium
GCTTGCTCCAAACGAGCACGCGCGCGCGTGACGATTTCTATCCTTTTAATGATGCTTGCGTTCGCGATTGCGACCTCTGGATGTGTGCGTCCATCAGAGCCGCAACCACCGATAGTTGACCCGCCCGACGGCCCCAATCCGGGCACCTCAGAAGACCCAAACGATCCAAACAACCCGGAGGAGTCCGAGTACGCCATCAAGTGCTTTCAGGACGGTTTCACGCTGCCGTCATTCGAAACTCCCGACTTCCAGCGCGACATCAAGAAGGTCGCGACCAGTCCCACGGGCATTCAGTTCATCGACTATCCCAAGGGATACATGATGAATGTCCCCGCAGGCATGGAGTTCGACTTCACCTGCAGTCCTGACTACACACGCATATATGGCGAGAGCTTGGAAATCCGCGTATCCAGGGACACTTCACCTTACGCCGAAGTGGATTGGTGGCTCTCCACTCTGCCCAACGAGTTCATCACCGATGAGACTTACCGGGAAGCCAACGATATTGCCGTTCATGAAGACGATTGGGTTGACATCGGAGGCTGGCGAGTGCGCCTGTTTACTTTGACCAGGACTCCCGCTGAGGGAAGCGCCCACACCCAAAACTCATACGCCTATGCGTATATCCATACCGAAGGCATTACCTATTTCACCATCCACTTCCGAGCGAACACCCAGGAAACGCTGAAATCGGCGGTATCGCCTGTCATCGCGTCTTTCCAGGTCTTCGAGCCACAGGGCAATTCCGTCTATAACCTTGACTATCGGCCCGTCCTCCCCCAGTGGAGCGAGGAAACCGCGGCCGTGTACGAGAAAATCCGCCACGCGGACGAAATCCTCTGGGGCTTCTTTACTCCCAACCCGTTCACGCCCGAAGGGAAGGCTAAACGGCAAGAAGTGGAGGAAGAATTGGAGTTTGAGTTCCCAGTCATCATGTGGTATCGGTACATCGGCCACGAGTTCCCGATTGAGGGGATGCAGGACGCCTACGACGAGGGCGAGCTGGTCGAAATGACCTATCAGATCGGCGGCGACATGTACGGCAGGAACCCCAACTTTGACGTGTTGGACGGCCTCATGGAGGACGACATCCGCATGTTCGCGCGAGGCGCCAAGGAGTTCGGCCACCCCTTCCTTTTCCGACTGAACAACGAAATGAACTCCACGTGGGTGAGTTATTCTGGCCACCTGTCGCTGTGCGATCCCGACATCTTCATACAAAACTGGCGGACCGTTTACCGCATCTTCCAGGAGGAAGGCGTGGACAACGCCATCTGGGTTTGGAACCCTAACGACGTGAGCTTTCCGCCGTGCCGATGGAACTCCCACGTCGCGTACTACCCCGGCAACGAGTACGTCCACATGATCGGGCTGACCGGCTATAACACGGGCAATTACTTCAAGAACGTCACCGGAGAGCGTTGGAGGTCCTTCACCGAGATTTACGACCGGCTGTGGTACATGTACAAAGACCTCTACGCCGAGTTTCCGTGGATTATCACCGAGTTTGCGTGCAGTTCGGAGGGCGGCGACAAGGAACAGTGGATTAATGATATGTTCGACAACCTGCCGAGGTACAAGAACGTCAAGATTGCCGTCTGGTGGAGCTACTACGACCCCGACCCGCGCGAGGCGACGTACGGGACGCCTGCCAGGAAGTACTGGCTGGACGAGGAGTCTCGGTACTTGGAGGCGTTCAAGCGGGGGTTGGAGAGGACGCAGCCGGAGGCGGAGTAGAAGCGGGCGGTAGGCGTGATTCAGAAGCCCGAGGAGCCGACTTCTTCTGCGCCGAGGTCGCATCAGTTCTTCGGCAGAAGACTCTAAGAGGTGAACTCACGGTAGAAGACGGACAAGAAGCGCTAGAATCCCTGGATAACATGAAGATCCGCTTGGTTTACGAACCCGCGGTAGTCCAAAGGGCATATGACCTGGCAACTGCTCTCGACCAGCCGACCATCTACGATACTCTCTACCTGGCCGTGGCCGAACTCGAGGACTGCAACTTATGGACTGCGGACGCCCGATTCCCTAGGATCGCGTCGCCCCACTACCCGTTCGTCCGCCGCTTGTAGCCCTCTGCGGTCACGTTTGGCTGCGCCGCTTGCTGTAGCCCACTGCCCGTTCATCTACTGCTGGTAGCCTATTGCAGTCAAATTGACTCCGCCGCCCGCTAAAGCCCGGCCACGAGCAGTAGCCGTTCGCGAACCGAAGCCCGAGTGCGCGAACCGAAGCCCGGTGCCCGAACCGAAGCCCGGG
>DAIRWA010000301.1:0-2244 GCA_036802545.1 Bacillota bacterium
ACTTGGTGGTAGCCGCCAATGTGGAGTCGGCGATTTCCGCCAGATCCCTTATGAAGATGGCGGGCGTCCGTCCTATGGGAGTGGAGATCGCCGCCGGTCCCGCGTGTAGAGCCAGCTGGTGGTTGTGGGAGCACGCCAAATCCCTAGGTGTTCAAGATGATGCCGCAGTGTCGCTCCCAAGTCCCGCTCAGGGTCAAAGTGAGCTCGGCGAAGGCGATGCTTCACAAGAGACGACCTCCTACATGCCGTGGATCACACATGGTAACGGAGCGCCCCCCAATCCGCTATCGGACCAATACAAGGATTCTGACCTGGATAAAGAAGTCGAGCCCATCCAGGAAGACGCCGAGGTCGTTCCAGGCGATGTCTTGGATATATCCATTGTGGCCAGGCCCTCCGAGGCGGTCATGTACCTTAGCTACGGGGCATGCCCGTGGCTTACCCGCGAGATACCTCTTGACCCGGATAACCCCTTCGTAAACGGTCAGATTCTTGCCGGCGAGATCACCAGGTCAGCTCGGTTTGCCAGGGCTTCGGCCAAGGGTCGAGTTGACGGACGGGTGACTGTTATAGGCGAATCCGACAGGGTCAGCTTCTTGGCGGACTATTTGAAGGAACAGACCGGACTTCGGACCAGGCTGTGGGGCCATCCCGTTCTTGACTCGGAGCCTGAGTATGGTGTGGCTGTGGGTCTGGCTCTGCAAGAAGGGGGGCAATAGCCGTGAGCACAGGTACGCCAAAAGCGAAGACTTATCAATCACCCATGAACCTTCTAAAGCCCGACTTCAAAGCAGGTTCAGAGCAGCGTAGGCGATCAGCGTCATTCACGCGCCTTATGTTCCTTGGTGTAGCGTTGATCGTTTGGACAATGGTTGGCCTAAAGGTTTGGGAAATAAGCCTGGTAGTGGCTGAACGCCGTCCCGATGAGCTGGAAATATCCCGTATCAGCGCGAAGATCGATACCTTGCAGGAGGTCTTGAGCAAGGTCCCATCCCAAGCGCTGGCGGCCCGCGAGGATCTCTTGATGCAAGTCCCGTGGTCGAATCGCCTGGAAGAGATAAACGCCCTCGCCTTGCCGGGGCAGGCTCTTGGGCCTTACTCGGTTCAGAAGGACGGGACAATGCGAGTGACGGGGCTAGTTCGTGATCCGGCGGTATACGCTGATTTCCTAGACAAGATTAGTCGCGTTCCTTTCGTTACGGGAGTACAGTCCTCTTCATTGGTCTATGAAGAGCAAATGGGCTACGGTTTCCACGTCATTTTCGGAACCTTGCCGACAGAAGATAAGTGACCGGATAGAGGGGTTGACTATGAGCAGCAACGCTCCTAAAACTATATGGACGGCGAGCACGGTACTCTTGATGGTTCTTGCTCTTGTGGGCACAGGTGTCTCCGTATCCGGCACGAACAGGTACAGCGACGAAGTGGCGGCGGGTGAAGCGATTCGTCTGGAAGTAGCTACGCTTAGGGCTACACAGGCGAGGATGGAGAAGTCAGTCGAGCGTCTTGACCAGCTGCCTCCTATGGCGAAAGCCGATTGGGAGAAAGCCTTGACAGACCAGATAAACGCTGCCGTTACAGAAGCCGGAGCACGCATAGTGAATTTGACGTATTCCTCGCAGATGGACGAAGCCGAGGGCGGACTCGGGGTCGTTGCTTTCACCCTTGAAATGTCGGGTGGCAGTACGGCGCAAGCCCAGTGCTTGGCTCTTCTGGAGGAGAACGTTGCCGGACTACGGTTTGGTGACATTGATGGCATGCTCGGAGGCGGAGACCCTGATTATCTATGGATCATGGCTCAAGCCGAAGCTATGGGCGGTATGACAATCACAGGGACTGTGTATTGCGAAGCGGGAGGAGCCTCGTAAGTGGGTTTGGACTTCTCCCATTTCGTGGGTTCAATGAAGTCTTTGGGTCCAACCGACATTATCGTGTTCTTCATCGGCCTAGTCTTCGGTAGCTTCGGCGGGATGCTATCATCCAGGGTCCCGCGGCAAGTCGCGCCGACAGGGAGGTCCCAATGCCCCAACTGCAAGACGGTACTGTCGCCGTGGGAGCTAATCCCCGTGGTGAGCTTCCTCATCCAGAAGGGCCGCTGCAAGCACTGCGGCGAGAGGATCAGCGGCGGTTACATTTTGGTGGAGCTATCCACCGCCGTTAGTTTTGTACTGTTCTACCGCTACTTTGGACTCGGCATCGTTGGCATCCTCAATCTGATCCTCGCCCTCCATTTCACCGTGCTGG
>DAIRWA010000302.1:0-2239 GCA_036802545.1 Bacillota bacterium
GCCAGTGCCTTGGCCACATCGGCATGAAAACCCTCATTGGCGGCGTACAGCCCCCCCATGATCCCTTCCAATTCGGGAAATTCCCTGACTAGCGCCGTAGTCAGATCGCACTTGGACAAATTGGCCGCCTGCCGAGCCCTTTCCGCGTCATCGGCGGAAAGCCCCAGCTTAGATGCGAAATCACCCGTTAACTGCTTAAGGCGCAGCGTCTTCTCGTACATGGTACCCGCGTTTCGCAAGAAGCGGACGCCTTTCAGATCGTCCAGACGGTCTTCCAGCGAGATCTTCAAGTCTTGTTCGTAGAAGAACTCGGCGTCGGCCAGACGAGCTCGCAGCACCCACTCGTTGCCTCTGCGGACTATATCGATGCCCTCTTCCGGGTCTCCATCCCGCACCCCGATGAAACCGGGCAGCACCCCGCCGTCACCGTCCACAGTCGGAAAATACCGCTGGTGGTGCCTCATGGCCGTAAATAGAACGTCTCGGGGAAGTGACAAGTATTGGTCGTCGAATCTGCCCAAGAAAGCGGAAGGATGCTCGGAAATGGAGACCACTTCGGAAAGGAGATCCTCATCTATGAGGGGGACCCCCGATATATCTTTGGCCCACCACTGGGCACCCATAACGATCTGCTTTCTCCTCAGATCTTGGTCCACAACCACAGAGCAATTCTCCATAACCCGGAAGTACGAGTCGGCGTCCGGAATCTCCGCCTGGCCCGGATGAAGAGTCCGGTGCCCATAGGTGCTCCTTCCCCCGACCTTTCCGGCGATCTCCACAGGCACCACTTCTGACCCAAGAAGGCAGACGACCCATCTGATCGCCCTGTACCAGCGCCAATCCTGATCTCCCCATCTAAGCGGGTGCGGGCATTCCATGCCCATTACTACCCCTGGCAATATTTTCTCTAGGATGGACGCGGCCGGGAGGCCTTTTTCAAATTTGGTGCCGTATAAGTACTCGCCGCCTTTTTCCGTCCGCGCCGTCAAGTCAGAAGGCTCTACACCGATAGACCTGGCAAACCCCAGAAGAGCTTTGGTGGGATTGTCTTCCCCGTCGTAAGCTACTTTTTTGGACGGCCCCCTTACCTCTTGGCTAGTATCATCGCCGGCGTCGGCCACGCCTTGAACGTACAAGCACAAACGCCTAGGCGTGCCGAAGACGCAGATCCTGTCAAATCCCAGGCGGGATTCGCGAAAAGCGGTTTCCGAACGGATTCGCAGTTGGTCAAAGGCCAACGGCAAATATCTGGCGGGGATTTCATCGGAGCCTATCTCCAACAAAAGAGTCTTAGGCATCGACCTTCGCCTCCCGGGTAGCCAAATACTTCTTGGCGCACTCTCTGGTCAACGCCCTTACCTTGGCGATATGGACCTGCCTGTCAGAAACGGACAAGGCTCCCCGCGCATCCAACATGTTGAAAGCATGGGAACACTTCAGGGCGTGGTCGTAGGCTGGGTAGAACAGCCCGGTTTCCACGAGCCTCTTGCATTCTCTTTCGTGCTGCTCGAAATCCATGCGCAGCATCTCCACATCGGCGATTTCGAACCCGTAACGGGAGTTTTGCTTCTCTTGCTCGAGGAAAAGGTCGCGGTAAGTAAGTCCGGGGGCGACCTTGACATCCCACGCGCTATCCAACCCCTGTATGTAGGCGGCAATTCTCTCCAATCCGTAGGTAAGCTCCACAGAAATCGGTCTTATCTGTACGCCCCCGACTTCCTGGAAGAAGGTAAACTGAGTAATCTCATTGCCGTCTAACCACACTTCCCAACCCAATCCCGTAGCTCCCAAAGTGGGAGACTCCCAGTTATCCTCGACGAACCTTATGTCGTGGTCTTGGCGCCTAATCCCCAGGTATTCCAGGGAACTTATGTACATCTCCACCACCATGTCAGGCGGCGGCTTCATGATCACTTGAAATTGAAAATAATGGCCCATCCTATAGGGGTTGTCCCCGTAGCGGGCATCGGCGGGCCTCCTGCAAGGCTCGATGTAGGCCATGTTCCAGGGCTCTTCGCCCAGCACCCTGAAAAAGGTGAAAGGGTTCATGGTGCCTGCGCCCTTCTCGATATCGTAAGGCTGCCCTATGTTGCAGCCTTTGTCCGCCCAGAAATCCTGGAGCTTACGCACGCAATCGCGGAAATAAAGAGGTTCTGCCACAATGATGACTCCTTCCCGGCCCTATGACTCACTCCCGAGGAGGTCTTTGGACCTCGATGTCCCAAGGGCTGGCCAAGAG
>DAIRWA010000303.1:0-2220 GCA_036802545.1 Bacillota bacterium
GGCCATGGAAGGAACAAAGACCGGACTTCTCTTAGCATGCCTTGGCATAATGGTTGACCTGGTAGTCGTAACCGGGTTTGCCCAAAGGATCGCGTTCCAGATGGTCGAGCTTTCCGGGGGCAGTCTGCCTCTGCTACTGGGCCTGGTCGCCATAACCTGCATCATTTTTGGAGTCGGAATGCCCACCACCGGAGTGTACATGGTGGTTTCCGTTCTCGCGGCTCCCGCGTTGATTAAGTTCGGTATCGCGCCCGTCGCGGCTCACTTATATGTCTTCTATTACGGATTGATGGCCATGGTCACGCCGCCGGTCGCGGTAGGGGCGATCGTCGCGTCAGGCATCGCGAAATCGGACTACGTGAAGACGGGTCTCGCGGCCAGCCGGTTAGCTATCCCTGGCTTCTTGCTGCCCATGTTCTTCATCTACAGGCCTCAGATACTGTTTATTGACGGTACTGCCTTGGATGCCATCGTGACGTTTGTCTGCTGCTGCGTCGCTCTATTCTGTTTGGCGGCCGCTCTTGAGGGTTTCATGTTCAAGAAGTTGAGGGTATGGGAGATAGGTGCGCTGATTATCGCGGCTGTGCTTCTAATAGAACCGGCTCTACTAACAAGCGTCATTGGATTCGGCATAGCCGGCGTAATGCTGTTCTTGCAGCTGCGGCCCAATAAAGCGCTTCAGCAGAGCGGTGTTGGGAGTTGATGTTATGAACGCCAAGATCGCGGTTCTAGTTGAGGACACATGCACGGGGCGGGGCTTTCTGGGAGAGCACGGGTTTTCGGTATGGCTGGAAACCGGGGAAGGATCAGTCCTCTTCGATACCGGCGCCGGAAACGCTCTGACCCATAACGCTTCCAAAATGGGGATCGGCCTGGGTTCGGCCAAGAATGTTGTGTTGAGCCACGGGCACGACGATCACACAGGCGGCCTGGAAGCATACCTGAAACTCACCGGCGGCGCGGATGTCATCGCCTGTCCCGGAGCGTTTGACCGTAAGTACCGGATCGCAGGCGAGAAGCCACCTCAGTATATAGGGGCTCCTTTGGGCGAAGAGGATTACAGAGATCTCGGCGCCAGGTTCACCTACATCAAGGAGCCCACCCGGTTGTTCCAGGGAGTGTGGCTTACAGGCCCGGTTCCGAGGCAAACCGGCTTTGAAGGTCAGGAACCCACCCTGTTTGTGAAGAGCGCGGACGACCAGTTCGTTCCCGATCCCGTTCCGGATGACCAATCCATGATTGTGGTCACGCCCTCGGGTTTGGTTGTTATCCTGGGGTGCGCTCACGCGGGCATCATTAACACCCTGAAGTACGCCTCGGAATTCACCGGAATCGATCAGGTGCACACGGTCATAGGAGGTCCGCACCTCTTGCGGGCAGGCGACGCCACGGTTGACAAGGTGGCCGAGGCCCTTAAGGGATTCGGAGTCCAAAGGCTTGGCCTATGCCACTGTCTTGGAGCGCGCCAAAGTCACCTGATGTTCCAGCGCTTCGGTTCTGCGCTGGTTCAGTGTGAAACGGGCACTAGGTTCACTCTCCAATAGAAGACCAGCATAGACAGGGGTTGGAACATTTGAGGCAATTCATTCACTGCGGCAAGGTTGTCGATTGCGGCGAAGCCGAAGGGCAAGCCGCTACTATAGTGGTGGAGGGCGGCAAGATCCTTGACGTGTTGCCCGGGTACGTTGAGCCGTCCGAAGGGCAGGCTCTCGTGAATTGGAAGGACTATGTGGTTATCCCGGGTATGTTCAGCTGCCATGAACACATAACGCTGGACTCGGTTGGGACGAAGCTCCCGGATAACGAAGTTGGTCCGGTCTTCGGCATACGGGCAGTAGTCGCCTGTCAAGAGTTTCTGCGTCGGGGCGTTACCACCGTTCGGGACGCCGGCGCTAAGGGAGCCCTCAACATCATCATAAAGAAGGCGCTGCAGGAGGGCTTATTTGATGGTCCCGACCTTTTCGTGGCCGGGCACAGGCTGTCCAGGACAGGGTTCACCAAATGGTGGGCATGTCGAGAGGTCGATGGCCCCGACAACATTCGCCGGGCTGTCAGAGACGAGCACAAGAACGGCGCCGACTTCATTAAGCTTATGGTGTCCGGAGTCGTCTCGGGAGGCGGATCCCCGTACGACCCGCAGTATTCCATGGATGAAATCCGTACCGCGGTGGAAGAGGCCCACGAACTGGGCCTAAAGATAGCCGTTCACGCTTATGGCGG
>DAIRWA010000304.1:0-2213 GCA_036802545.1 Bacillota bacterium
TACTTCCGGAAGTAAAGAAAGTGTACGCCGAATACTCTAGGAGGATCCAGACCTCAGTTCTAAACGATTTCCTCTTAGAAGTCACAGAAATGAATCGTCCGCCAAAGGGTGGCAAGTTCTACTATGGCACCCAGGTAGGAGAAAAGCCGCCCCACATGGTATTCTTCGTTAAAGACCCGAGCCGGCTGACCGGCATGTACCAACGGTATCTGGATAGCGAGTTTCGTAAGCGTTTTGGGTTTTACGGATCGCCTATAGTAATGGAGTTTAGAGAAAGGCAGAGGAGGAAGCTGAGATGAATCCTGAAGCTTCTCTGACTGTCCTCTTGTGTGTTTTGGCGTACTTTCTCGGTTCCGTGCCCTTCGGCTACCTGGCCGCGAAGGTGGCCGGCCTTGATATCACCCAGAAAGGGAGCGGCAACACCGGCGCTACCAACGTGCTGCGGACTCTGGGACCACAATACGCGGTCCCCGTTCTCGCCATGGACCTAGCCAAGGGAGCTATTAGTGCTTACCTGGGGTTGCGCTTTACCGGCATGGGCGTTCTGGGGGCGCTTTTAGTCGGAGCTTTCGCCGTGGCGGGGCACAACTGGTCTGTTTTCTTGCGCTTTCGAGGGGGCAAGGGAGTCGCTTCATCAGCGGGAGTGGTGTTGGTGGCGTTCCCGCTCCTTCTGCTGGTGGCTTTCGGGGTCTTTGTTTTCATTGTTCTGGTCACTCGTTATGTTTCCTTGGGCAGCCTCCTTGCGGCATGGACGGCGGTCGCCTTGTCCTTTACCCCAGGATACGGGCTTACGGCGCAAATACCGGTCATCATACTCGCAGGGTTCATTACTTACCAGCACCGTTCCAATATCAAGCGCCTAATGACAGGCACTGAGCTAAAAATTTCCTTTGGAAAAGGCAGTGCCTCAAGGTGAAGAAAGCGTGCGTCTTGGGAGCGGGCGCCTGGGGCACCGCGCTGGCTATCGTTCTAGCCGATACCGGCCACCAAGTGACCTTGTGGAACAGACGTGTGGAAGTTGTTGACCACATAAACCGCGCGCACACCTCCCCAAGACTGCATGGAGTCGAGCTCCCTGACTCGGTTCGCGCTACGACCGATTTTGTACAAGCCTTAGACAGCGCTTCCGTAGTCGTGTCGGCCGTCTCTTCGACTGGAATGCGCGAGGTGTCCAGGGCTGTCGCTAGAAAGATCCCAAGAGATTCGATCTTAGTGAGCGCCACAAAGGGGCTGGACCCAAAGACACTCCAGCGGCCCCTCGAGGTCTGGGCCGAGGAATCCCCGGCTTTAACCGATCGCCTGATCGCCATGTCAGGACCCAATTTCGCCATTGAGGTGGCCAAGAGGTTACCTGCCGCGACAGTGGTAGCGGCTGTAGCTATGGATGCAAGGGAGCGGGCGCAATCGGCGTTCATGACTTCTTACTTGCGCGCGTACACCAATTGGGACATCATCGGCGTCCAATTAGGGGGCTCCTTCAAGAATATCATAGCCATAGCCTGCGGCATGATTGAGGGTATGGGACTCGGGTATAACGCTCAGGCCGCTACGATTTCTCGAGGCATCGCGGAGATAACCCGCCTTGGAGTCGCGCTGGGGGCCGAACCTCTGACGTTCGCCGGTCTATCGGGCCTTGGCGATCTGGTGCTCACCGCTACCGGGCACTTATCCAGAAATCGTCAAGCGGGCATCGCTTTAGGCAAGGGCGAGTCCATGGATTCCTTTGTGGCTCGAACGGGCTACACCGTCGAGGGCTTCACCACCGTGAAAAGTGCCGTCCAGCTTGCCGAGGCCAACGAGATAGATATGCCCGTCGCTAATGTGGTATACAAGATCCTCTACGGAGGCCTGCCTGTCAAGCGCGGTGTCTCCGAACTAATGCTCAGGGAAAAACGGTCCGAATACAGATAATATCCTGCTGTATCCCGGTTCAATGTCCTCTCTCTCTAAGCTTGTGCCAGTGTGCTTGTTCTAACCCAATGCCATAACCTCATAGTCTTCTCATGTGACAATGAAACTTGTTACTTCAACTTAGACTCCCGGAGGGCAAGTTGACGGATAGCTTGGCATAAGAATATGTGAACCCGGTAAGGAGGGGGAGAGTCAGGTGGAGAAATTCGATATCTTCCTGGATATCGCCCAAAGAACGGGAGGCGACATCTACATCGGCGTAGTTGGTCCCATGCGGACAGGGAAATCCACCTTCATTCGTC
>DAIRWA010000305.1:0-1913 GCA_036802545.1 Bacillota bacterium
ACAGTTCAAGTCACGGTCATTGCCACCGGGTTTTCCGCATCAGCTAAGAGGACATTTAGGCCTGAGAGACCAATATCCATGCCTGACGCGGAGGCGCAAGACCTCCTGGAAGTCCCTTATTTCCTAAGGAAACCGAAAAACAGCGAAAAGCCGCGGTAAAGAAAGCCGCGGCCGTACGCCATTAGTACAAGGTTCGCTATCACCACCCTGGTAGGATGTCCAAGAGTGATATTCCCGCCTGTTAGGGAATATCCATGGGCTTACGGGGTGGTGTGTTCTTTTTGGTCAGGCTTATATACGTTGATGTCCTCTTCACGGTCAATATGGCCGTGAATTATGTCATCTTACTGGCCACTGGTAAACTTGCCGGCAGGCAAGTAAAAGCCTGGCGTTTGTGCCTGTCGTCCGCTGCAGGCTCTCTGTACGCCGGGTTATCCTTGGTTTTCCCCTTAAGCTCCGCGTTTTCTCTGCCCGGAAGGATAGCCTTCGGAGTTTTCATGGTTGCCGTGGCGTATCCGGGAGTAAGAGGCATGGGTTTCTTCACTGTAGCGGCGGCTTTCTTCTTGTGCTCCGCCCTTACGGCCGGGACCGCTTACGCGCTTCTGCAGAGCGGGGCCAACCCAGCGCTCAAGGCTTCCTTGCTTGGAGGAGCGGATCCTTCGATTCACTGGTGGATGCTGGCTGCCTCTTTGGCAGCGCTATCGGCTTTCCCGCTGATTGCCAGGGTAGGAGGATATCATCCGGGCAAACCGCTTCCGCTGATGAACATGGAACTGGTGGTCGAAGGTCAGACGCTTGACCTGACGGCTCTGGTCGATACGGGCAACAATCTTCGTGACCCGGTTTCCGGGCTCCCTGTCGTCGTAGTGGACTGGGAGACCTTGCGAAAAGTGATGCCCGGTGAGGTCTACACCTTCTTTCAGTCCACCTGGGACGACATCCCCTCCTGTCTGGCGGACTCGTCCATTGGCAGGCGGCTAAGGCTTATCCCCTACGAGAGCCTTTCAGGCAGAAGGGGAGTCCTCCCGGGGTTTAGACCCGATTTCCTGTTTCTATTAGAGAAAGGCGGCAACAGGGTGCTGAAGAACGCCATCGTTGGAGTCTCCGGAGAGCGCCTAAGTCCCAACGGGCTCTATCAGGCCCTCCTGCATCCGGACCTGACCGGTTCTTAGAAGATCCGAGGAGGTGTCCTTGTGAGGACCATCGCAGAGTTGAGATTGAAGTCAAAGTTGATGTTGGCCAGGCTCTTGCGCCTAATGGGCATTGGAGGGCGGATCGACTACGTGGGGGGCGCCGAAGCCTTGCCTCCGCCCTTGAGTCAAGAAGAAGAGGGTCTGTTGTTGTCAAAGCTTCACGGCGGCAACGTTGACGTGAAGTCGACTCTGATAGAACGCAATTTAAGGCTTGTAGTTTACATAGCGAAGAAATTTGAGAACACAGGGATTCCCATCGATGATCTGGTCTCCATTGGCTCTATCGGCCTTATCAAGGCGGTTTCGACTTTTGACATCGAAAAGAACATCAAGCTGGCTACCTATGCGTCCAAGTGCATTGAAAATGAAATATTGATGTACCTTAGGCGTACTATGCGGTCAAAGGCCGAGATTTCCTTTGACGAGCCCTTGAACGTTGACGGTGAGGGCAACGAATTGTGTTTGTCCGATGTAAAAGGCACGCCGGGCGATGTCATTTATTGCGATTTGGAAAGAGAGGACGATAGGGAAGTTTTGCGACTGGTTTTGGAGCGTTTACCGTGGAGGGAAAGGACTATTGTCGATTTGCGCTTTGGCCTTCGAGACGGCGTGGAAAGAACCCAGAAACAAGTGGCCGATCTTCTGGGTATTTCCCAATCGTACATATCGCGTTTAGAAAAAAGGATCATGCAGAGACTACAAAAAGATATAGCAGGTTTT
>DAIRWA010000305.1:1923-2206 GCA_036802545.1 Bacillota bacterium
AGCCCACTTATTGCCCGGCTTAAGGCTTAATCTTCCTTGCATAACCCCCGCCAGATAAGGCAATACTTTTTATGATCTAATACACCAAATCTTGGAAGGTGCCGGGGGTCATTCTCTATTGAACAAAGTCGAGATATGTGGAGTCAACACCAGCAAGCTACCTGTCTTATCTTCCGCCAAGATGAAAGAGCTCTTTTTGGCCATACAGGCCGGGGACACTACCGCAAGAGAGAAACTGGTGAACGGTAACTTGCGCTTAGTCTTAAGCGTTATCCAGCGCTTC
>DAIRWA010000306.1:0-2198 GCA_036802545.1 Bacillota bacterium
AAATGCCGGGGTTGACCTCCTTGGTTGAGGACATCATGCCAAAGGTCGTTGTCGCCAAGGTGAAACCCTCCTACCCTATGGCTTGACGCACAATGAACCGCGCCACCCGTATAGACGAAGGCGATAGCGCTGTGTTCCCTCTCGGCATCTCATTCCTGGCGTTTTCCCGGCAATGCCACTAGGGCTCAATACCGCTTTCCCATGTCATGTTTCCACGTTGGTATGTAGGAAGCAACCGAGGAGACTCATGCAGAGGTGTGGTTGAGTTCCTACCATCTTGGGCTTCGGCAGCCTCACATTCCGGTCACAAGACTCATACGTTACGTTAACTAAGATCTTATGGACGCTTTTCCAGAACCTAGGCTCGGGAAAAACCAGGTGATTTCCGGGAAAGGGGTTTAGTTCCATGAACACTGCAGGCGGATTGCTTGCTACATGGGTCTTTTTGGCTTTCGCGGTCGAGCGGTTGGTTGAACTGCTCGTAAACATCGTGCCCACTATGGATAAGAAAAAGGTTCTCGGCGTTCAGGTCCCGACCCTCTTGGCAATGACCCTATCGTTGGGGCTCGCTTACGGCGCGGGCCTAGACTTCTTCGCGATGTTCGGCATCGGCTTCAAATGGCGCCTAGCAGGACCCGCAATTTCGGGACTCTTCATGGGCGGCGGTTCAAACCTGGTGCACGACATAGTCGAATGGGTAAACGCCAAGAAGACAATGGCGAAACTTCGGAGTATGGGATAGCCGGGCTGTCCCTGTGACCTCCGAGGAGCGCACGCGGGCCGGCTTTTCGGCCGGCCCTTCGTAGTGTCTGTGCGCCTATGCTCTGCTTTGGGCCACTGAGACAGCCGGCCCTTCTCTCTAGCGCTTTATTAGGGGCTGGGGTTGCTCAGAGTATGGGTTGAAGGTCGCGGTGCGGCTTTCTCCGTCCTTGTAGACCACGGTTACATCCACGTCCTCGATCCCTTCCGGACTTACCTCTAGTCTAAGCAATTCGCTGCCGTCTTCCCGGTCTTCATCCTTAAGAACATGTTCTTCGGGCTGCTTCTGCCCGGACCTGTTGATCTTGAGCCTGACCTCGGCGATCTGAAGGGCGCTGATCTTGGAATAGGGGTGCTGATACACTCTCAACTCCGCCGGTTTGCCACTCCACCGATAGAGTTCGACGTAGGCGTCGCCGTTTCCGACCAAGGTCCCCACTTCGCTCCATCTCGCGATGGACGCGTGTACTATTTCCCCGCCTACTACCTGCTCAAGCCTGTAAATGAACCTATCGTTGAGGCCCACCGGGACCGAGGCCTTGTAGGTAAGGGGCTCGTCCCGATCGGCGGTCATGGGAACCGTCTTCCACTGGTCCTGTCCTTCGGTCTTGTAGGCGAGAATGACCTCTGAGCCCGGGATCTTGCTGGCTAGCGTGAACGCGAATCTGAGGCCGGCCACGCCCTGCGCCGCCAAATCTAGGTCGGGCTCCATCGACGAACTCGCGACCCCATCTGCCGGAGGCCCACTAAAGCTAGAACCCGAACATCTTACATATGTTGCCCGCTCCGCTATGGCATTCAGCTTTACCCAGACCACCACGAACGCAACCACACACAAGACTAGGATCGCGGCAAGCAATACCATGACGGCCTTCTGGAACTGCCTAAACCTTACCAGCAACTCGTTGGGTTCCATGGGTACCCTCTCCTCCTATTGCTCTCATCTCAGGAAGACCGCCTGGCTAGGCTGTGCCTACTGAGTCAGACTTCCATAGGTGTCGTGTGGTTCCCTTTGTAGTACTATGGCGTCGGAGGAGATCCGGTGGACCGATGAGCCGCTTACCCGCACCCACATGACAGTGGAAGTCCTGATAGCTGACAAGAACCCGGCACAGAAGGGAGTTCTCATGGAACCAGCAGTCCGCGAAGTGTTATGCAAATCAGTCCTGACCAAGTCCGGGATCACCGACTACGCCATCAACCCATACGCCGGCTGCGTTCACAACTGCGTCTACTGCTACGCATCTTTCATGGCGCGGTTTTCTCGCCACGACAGACCGTGGGGTCAGTGGGTGGACGTGAAGGTAAACGCGCCGGATGTGCTAGCCGCGGACCTCCAACGGGCGGTCAAGAAGGCAAAGACACAGACTGATACCGTAACCAACTCGATTCCCGGTAATCCGGTCACCGATACCCGTCGACGTGCCTCTCGAAGGGCC
>DAIRWA010000307.1:0-2189 GCA_036802545.1 Bacillota bacterium
GCTCTCTTAGTCCCTTGGCACGATACTTGCATCCGTAAGAAGTGGGGCACCGATGGAAGGGATGATGACCTTGGCGCAAGCTGACGCGATACTGGCCTTAAACCCCGGGTCACTCTCTACAAAACTTGCGGTCTATGTCGAGGGCGAGCCCGTCGTTGCCGAGAACCTTGATCATACTGGAGAGTCATGGTCGGCGACCCACAAAACAGTCGCTCAACTGCCCTTTAGGGCTCTGGCCGTACGCGAGTTTCTCGCTCGGCACGGGTTTTCGGTTTCGGACTTGACCTGCATTGCGGCAAGGGGCGGGCTCATAAGGCCAGTTAGGTCCGGCGTGTACCCGATTAACCGAGACATGATTCTAGACTCGCGTGCTGAGGTAGGCGGGAGGCACGCCTCCAATCTGGGGCCGCTTATCGCTTGGGAGCTTTCGGGAGAAGGACGCATTCCCGCGTTTATCGTGAACCCCGTTTCCGTCGACGAGTTTGTAGCTGATGCCAGGGTTTCCGGCCATCAAGGCATACCGAGGAAGAGTCTCCTGCATGCCCTCAACATGAAGGCGACTGCCAGAAAGGCTTCGTCTGATTTGGGATATCCCCTGTCGGAGCTGTATCTGATCATTGCCCACCTGGGTAGCGGAGTTTCCATAAGTCCTTGTCATGAGGGTTATCTCAGGGATGTCAACAACTCCAACGAGGAAGGGCCTTTTACCGTGGAACGCACCGGCACTTTGCCCTCCATGCTGCTTTGGGACCTTCACCGGATGTCTTGCGATATGTCTTCAGTCAAGATGAGGCTGTTCACCGAATCGGGAATGTACGGATACTTGGGTACCAAAGATGCCAAGAGAGTCCAAGAACGGGCCGGATTTGAACCAAAAGCCGCTAGGGTGTATGAAGCCATGGCTTATCAGATCGCTAAAGAAATTGGAGCGATGGCCAGCGTTTTTTCTAAGCGGCCGGACGCGGTAGTTGTCACCGGCGCTCTGGCGCGATCCGAGATGCTGGTGAACCTTGTACGAGAGCGGACGTCGTTCATCGCTCCTCACTTGGTGTACCCCGGCGAGGATGAGATGGAAGCTCTTTGGGCCGGCGTTTGCAGGATTCTACGAAAAGAAGAAGCGAGCAGAGTCTATCCTGAAGGAGAGGTGATCGGCCTTGGGGGTCTTGTTCCAGTCGTTCCTTAGGAAGGTCAGATCTTCGGCGCCGGTGGGAGTCAGTCTGGTGGAGTCGTCGGACCCGGCCGCTTTATCCGCTCTTGCCGCCGCGGAAGCGGAGGGTTTTGCGATCCCGTATCTGGTAGGCGATCGCGACAAGACCGAACGGGCAATTGAGGAGGCCGCCATCTCTTTCGAAAATCCGGTTTTCATCTCGGCCAAAGATCATGAGGAGGCCGCTAGATACGGAGTTTCACTGGTAAGGGACAAGTCGTGCGGCATATTGATGAAAGGCAGAGTATCGACCCCTCTACTGCTTAGGGCAGTTCTTGATCGGGCTAACGGACTTCGGACAGAAGGCCTCCTAAGCCATACCGCGTGTCTTGAAGTAGAGGGCTACGACAGGTTCATTTTCGTCACGGATGGGGGAGTGAACCTGGCTCCTGATCTAGAGAAGAAGGTTCGGATAGCGGGGAACGCCATATCCGTCGCCAGGATGATGGGCGTAAGCAGGCCAAGGGTGGCGTGTCTGGGCCCGACCGAGATACCGACTGCGGATTCGGAGGCCAGTATCCACGGGGCAATTCTCTCCAAGATGGGGGATCGCGGCGTTTTTCCCGAAGCCTACATTGATGGCCCCATGGCTCTGGACGCGGCGATCTCTATGGATTCGGCGACTATCAAAGGAATTGGCGGAGAAGTGGCGGGTAAGGCTGACATTCTCTTGGCTCCCGACCTGATCTCGGCCAACAGCATGGCAAAGAGCATGCAGTATTTCGCAAAGGCCGAACTGGCCGGGGTAATCGTGGGTGCTAGAGCGCCCGTAGTGGTGATCTCGCGGGCGGATACGAAAACGGCCAAGCTTTACTCTCTGGCGATGGCCAGAGGTCTAATCACGGTTGACTAAAGGAGGATGGACCGGTTGAGGATGCTGGAACTGATGGCCGAGTACGACCATGAACAGGTGGTTTTCTGTCACGACAAAGCTTCGAGCCTTAGGGCTATAATCGGTATTCACGACACTACGCTGGGCCCG
>DAIRWA010000308.1:0-2178 GCA_036802545.1 Bacillota bacterium
ACTATATCTCTCATGTGAAGGTACTTGAGTCCTTCGTTTACCTGCGGGATGAGGGTCTCCATCACCCAAGTGGCCGAAACGGTCGCAAAGCTATCGCCGGTTCGTCCTATCAGATCGGCCAGAGTGCCCCCCGCGCAGTATTCCTGAACCTCAAAGTAGAGACCGTCCGATTCTATGGCGCGGTATGTTCGCAAAACGTTGGGATGTTTTAGTTCAGTTAGAGCCGCCCATACATCGGGTCTGGGTGGGTACTCTGTCGGAGCTACCTTAACAATGACGTCGCCCTCCGGCGCGGTGCATAGGTAGAGTCCCGGACGCTGGGATTCATGGGGACTTAGCGTTTCCTTCACGACTGAATCGCCAGGGAGCTTGGTCCCCTCCGGGAGCATTCCAAGAGGCATTATCCGCCCGTCGGAGGTGAGGGGACGAAGAGAGTCTCCATCGCCGGGCTTACCGGTACCAAGGTTAGTGGAGTCCGGAACTGGAACCCGCCTTGTGGCGTTGGCGTCGTTTAAGTCCACTCGACGCGTGACATCGCCACGGTTTGCGGACCGCTTATCCCGAAAGTAAGAAGATACCCTCGTCGTTCTCTTGTCCATCGCCTTTGCCTCCGTCCTCTATGTCGACAAGTACCAGAGTAGCGTTGTCTCTGCCATCAGTTGCCAGAGCCTCTGCCAAAAGGTCTTTTACCAGGGCTGTAGTGTCCAACTCCGACACAAGTGACCGACGTATCCCGCTTCGCGTAAGGCCGCTGCCAACGCCGTGAAAGCCATCGGTGCACAGCATAAAGCGGTCACCGGGAGCCCAAGACCTCTCTTCTCCGACTTCCAAGCCGAACAGATCTCCCGCCCCCAAAGCCCGGGTTAACCGAAGTAGTTCCGGGTTTTGGGACGCCTCGAGCTCAGTGATTCGTCCGGACGCGATGTCCTGACCGAGCACCGTATGGTCCACAGTAAGCGCGCGAACGAAGCCCGCCGAAGCTCTTAGCACTCGGCTGTCTCCCATATGGAAAACGACGAGCAAGTCAGGGGGCATTAGAACCACCTCCGCCAGAGTGGTTCCGGCGTCGGTCAATCCCGGCTTCTCTGAAAGAGCCTCCAGCAGACCGGACTGGACTGCCCGCAAGTACCTTTGAAGGCACCCGGCCAATGATGCCCACGAGCAACCTGTGCGTTTTTCGCCGTAAAACTGGTGTTGAAGCGCCAAGAGGGCTGACTTGCTGGCGTAAGCGCCGCCCGCGTACGCGCCGATTCCGTCAGCGACGGCGAAAAGTAGGCCGTAGTCTCTGAAAGACCGGCTATCGCAGTCGTATTCGACCGAGTATAGTTGCCCTTGCCCAACGTACTGGCCGATGCAGTAGTGGTCTTCGTTTTCTAGTCTCGACCCGCGGCTGCTCAATCCCGCGGCACGGATGCGCACTGCTATTCCCTCCCGAATCCCACGCGGAATTCGGTGAGCGTAAGGGCAATAATCGAATTCTCGTGGATTTCAACCTGCTCTTGGCCGGTGTGCGTGACGCCGTCTACGCGTATGAAATTGGTTTCCCCGACGTGTTGCACGAACCAGTTGGAGCCTTGCTTCATGAAACGAGCGTGGGCGCGGGAGATGGCGTCAAGGCCGGGCACTCGGGTCAGTACGACATCGGCGCTTTCGGTACGGCCCACTGTCTGGCCATCCAAGACCGTGAAAGTCACTTTCGGGTCGTCGGCAGACTCTAGGATAACCGCGCTCTTGCCCGTTCTTTGCCGCTCCACAGGAACGGTTGAAAGATCCGCGTCGCCGCAGGACGCGCAATACGCGGCATATCTCGAGTTCTCCGCCCCGCAGACGGGGCAGTATTTTATTAGCAGAGTGTCACTCATTTTCTCCAACCGCCTTGAGTCCCCTGTGGTTCAAAAGTTCACGGAACCTTTGCAGGTCGCCGCGCTTAGGTATTCCTATTAAGCGATACCTTGTAGGAGATAACATCTGCAAGGATAAGGGCCTTTTTTCCGGCCACTTTAGTTCCTCTGAGCCTTGGTGGCGTTTGGCCGTCCGTGTTAGAAGGTGGACTCTTTGATTGTCGGAGCCCCGCCATCCGAGAGCGTTTGACTCATCTTCTATGTACGGCCCGTCTATAAGGATGTCTATGTTTGAAAGCAATTTCCTCCAAGCGGGGGGGCGCGCCTGAATCTCTTC
>DAIRWA010000309.1:0-2176 GCA_036802545.1 Bacillota bacterium
CGGCGTGGCTGTGTCTAATCCCTTTGCCACTTCAGATCACTCCTCTCGATACTCCATCCTTGGACCTGCTGGACTAGCTGGACTCCTGGGCTCGTCGAATCCGCTGGGTCGACTGGGCTCGTCGGCCTTGCCGCATCGCCGGACCCATGGGGCCGACCACCAGATCAACAGGACTAGCTGGACCCCAGCCCCGCTGGACTCTGTGTTCAGGACGGCGGTGGTTAACATAACATGATACGCCGCCTTCACCGCAGGTGTTACCGGAGCCGGCGCGCCGCCGCGTATAGGACGCCCGTCCCTGCTCCTCATCACGGGCAGCATGCGTCAAATCGAAGCAGGACACCTCGGAAGTTCGTCGCGCATCCCCCAGAATCCCGGACCTCGCTTCAATTCGGTACACCCTCTCGCAGAGGACGCCCGCCCCTGCTCCTCATCACGGGCAGCATGCGTCAAGTCGAAGCAGGACACCTCGGAAGTTCGTCGCGTATCTTCTCAAATCCCGGACCTCGCTTCAATTCGGTACACCCTCTCGCAGAAGCCGCCCGCCCCTGCTCCTCATCACGGGCAGCATGCGTCAAATCGAAGCAGGACACCTCGGAAACTCCTCGGGCATCTCCTCAAATCCCGGACCTCGCTTCAATTGGTACACCCTCTCGCAGAGGACGCCCGCCCCCGCTCCTCATCACGGGCAGAGAAGCTCGATTACGTGGCTCCTACCTTAAAGAAAGTGAGTGCAGCTTGAGTATCACGGGTCGAGGGACAAGCCAAGACGGGTGAGACCTAAGAGGAACTGGCTCGCACATCTCCTCAAATTCCGGACCTCGCTTCGATTCACCAACGCTTTCCTCAAGTACAGGACTTGATGCGCGTCACCACGAATGTGACTGCGAAACTCGATCCAGGATCCTTTCAAGGGGTGGCTATGATGATGTTCAAGTGTCCGGTTGGGGCCACGGCTCTGTGCGCCGTCGGTGGTTGCATGATGCGGCCAAAGCCTGGCGCCCTACTACTCTGGACGAAAAGAGTAGGCCCGGGAGACCAATTGGCGACAGACTGCGAATTGGTGACGTCGGTCCAGGCGCAAGGCCGCCCCGAGACAAGCAGGCTGTTCCTAGCGATGGCGGACGGAACCTGGCAGGAAATCAAGATTGAGCAAGGCAGCAACAAAGGGGAGAAGGAGAACCAACCGAGCGCCAACAGTTGAGTCCGTAGCGACGCCATCGGTATGCAGCTCAAACCTTGGGGCGACCGGAAGGTAGATTCGCGACCTCCCACAGATAAAGTGATGCGATCGTCCTGTAAGGCTTCCATCGCTCGGATATGGTTAACAGCTCCCGAACACGGGGGACCTCTTCTAGCCCATAAAGCCACTGTACCCCTTTGCGAAGAACGAGATCAGCGGGAGCGAACACATCCATCCTGCCGAGACTGAAAATCATGAGCATCTGGCAAGTCCATTCGCCAATCCCCTTCACCTGTGTAAGGGTCGCGACCAAGTCATCGTCGGAAAGGGCGCGCACTCCATCTGGGTCAATCTCTCCGCTCTGAACCTTCCGGCACAAATCGCGGACGTAGGTCACTTTCGGTCTGGATAGGCCCGCGGCACGAAGGGTGTCGTCGTGAAAGGCAGATAGCCTGCTAGGCGTGACTATGGCTTTGGTTTGAGGAGCGGTAGACGGAGCCGTGCTCTCATCCACAAGCGCGGAACAATCACCGGGCGCGGAACCGTCCCCGGACGCACAGTCAGTGGATGTGACCAGACCCGCTACTTCCGGCCCTGCCACTTCCAGACCCGCGACTTCCGAGTCAGTCCTCAAGGCGGCGAACTCTTGCCCGTGAGGGCCGCCTCCACATAGTGCCTGGATCCTGGCCCAGATGGCAGCGGCGGCTTTACCCGACAACTGCTGCCCCACTATGGAGCGCACCAAAGCCTCAAATACATCTGGTGACCTTCGCGGCACCTCGACGTCTCCAACCAGATCGACGAGACGTCTGAATGCCCCGTCCTGGGCGCAGATGTGTTTGACTTCCGGCGAATCCCGTTTGAAAGCCAATCGTCCGATCATCTTTCCTCCCACACAAAGAGCAGATATGAGGAATCCCTGCCAATTCTCTCACAAACTCCGTCATCTCGGAACGAAGGCGCGCAAACGCGAAGCCAAGCCGGGGACAACGT
>DAIRWA010000310.1:0-2116 GCA_036802545.1 Bacillota bacterium
TGGACAAGCCCTACTTCACTGGAAGTATTGCCCGTTACACAAAATCCATTGCGCTCCCCACCATACACAAGGGCAAGGGCCTAAGCCCTTGCCCCTCTAGTTTGGCTGTTTTAGCAGCTGAGGAAGTCGGGTAAGGCCAGTTAGAGCGAGTGTTACGGTTGAATATGGGGGTCATCTTCTCGTGATTCGGACGGCGAGTTAGGGCATTAACTCACGCTGGTTTCTGATGTGACGTTAGGGGCTGCCTGTTTTGACTTACGCGGCTCTGGGGAAGCGCTGGCGAAACGGCCTGCGCCATCAGTTCCTCCCGTAAGACGACAATAATATCTAGGATGGATGGTCTTCGGTCTTCCTGTTTCCGCCACTTGGGCAGAGGCAAGTAGTGGTTTGTCCTCGTAGGACCGTAAGCTTGTAGAGAAGCAAGCAGGAGCATGGAGTAAACGGCGACCTGAAACTGGGGTACGCGAGGGGCGGCCTTCTTCGCCCACACCTGGGCTTGCCCTACACCGAACAGGCTCTTTTCGTCACGGTGATTCTCTTCGATCTCCCACCGGTCAAAGTAGGCCTGTATCAAAGTCTCCACGTGTGATGTCAGGTCGGTTGTGAGCAAGTAGGCGGGACCCGGTACAGCACTCGGCTCTTGCTGGTGCGCCGGTAACCCAGCGGCGCAATGATGATTAGACGCAAATGCTGGATGCGCGTGCCGGAACGCCAAAGCACGGGGGATACGACTTTGTACCTGAGGTCGTGGAGGCGACCCGCGCCGAATATCTCCGCCCTATGCCACGGATAGGCGTCGTCGGCACGGATCTCTTTGGGTTTGGGAAGCGGATCGCCGTACTTCCTGCGTCGTCCCACGCTCTGTCGATCTTCTTCCGTCAACGGTCGGAACAGATTCATGTCACCCCGTGCGCGAGCGACCACCTGAACCCCTTCGGGTAGGCGCCGAAGCACTGTGCTGTTGCAGTAACTGCCATCGGTGGCGAACAAGAGGGGACGATCTGAATACCCCGCCTGACTGACCCTTTCCCTCAGGTCCTGGATAAGCCACACAGCTTGCCAGCTTAGGGTCTGTGTCTTCTGTAGCTGGCGGTAGGCGGTCCACGCTTCCTGTCCAGCCCGCTTGCCTGGTTTGGTTGGCGGCGGGGCGGGCTGAAACCTGACCGGGATAGCCCGAGCGGGTCCTTCAAGACCCTGGGGACGAAGGAGGAGAGAAGCCTGAATGAACCGTTGCCCCAAAACCAGGTTGGGATGGAAAGGCGGCGACATGGGATCTCGGGCGTAGGAAACGCCGGGGATCCGCTTGCTGCTCTTTCTCAAGGTGGTGTCGTCCAGCGCCACCGGAATCAGCCCAGCGGAAGGCTGCATTGCCAGGCTTTCTTCCAGTACGGGCTGGAAAAGGTCATGAGGATCCCAAGGTGAGCGGGAGAACACCCGGTAGCTGGCGCTCCAGTCGTCAAACTGAGCGTTGAGCGCACACAGCGCCCGGCTCACAGTGTGTCTGCCCCAGGCGGTGATGAAGCCATAGGCCAGTTGCCTGGCCCGCTCCAGTGTCCTCCGCTGCGAAAACGCCCGCTCCGTTCCCGCCCAGACATGCTCTTGGGCCTCAACGAGTCTCATGGGAGTTCGTCTCGCCCCAAGAGCCCGTACATGTTTTTCCCGGTTTTGGCGAACTGTCGGCGCTGATTGACCTTCTTCAGCACAGCGGACACCAAAGAGTCACGGTTCACGGGACGTCCGAAATCCGCTTCGATACGCTTGATAATCTCCAGGATGTGCAGGGGCTTGCCGGCCTTCTTCAGGACCGCTTCGGCCATATCCGTTTGGGACATACGTTTTTCATCGGTGGAAGACTCTTCACTTCCAGCGTCCTGGCCCGCTTGGCGCTTTATCTTGCGAACCGCGCTCAACTGGGCTTTGAGAAGGGTCTCAACCACATCAAGCAACTCATCGGAGCTACTATTCCGGGGCACGCTGAACTCCTCCCTTTCAGGAAAGAGCATATCGCATTAACATATGTATGTAAAGAGTGGTTGGTGTGACTTACGCTAACAAAAACAGAAAATGGCCAAACTAGAGAGGACCGCACTCCCGAAGGGTGCGGTCCTCGAACAGT
>DAIRWA010000311.1:0-2077 GCA_036802545.1 Bacillota bacterium
GATGGTACTGACTCAGAGGGTGCGTACGCAGATGGTACTGACTCAGAGGGTGCGTTAGCAGATGACACTGACTCAGAAGTCGCGTGTTCAAAGGGCCCGTACCCTGAGGGAATTTGCACAGAGGGTATATGCACAGAGCGCACGTGCACAGGGGGTACATGCGCAGAGAGCACTCACTCAGGCGGCACGTGTCGAGACAACCTTTTGTCAGAGGGCGCCTTCATCGCAAAAGTTAACATGGATGACAGCGTCTACACACTCCGAATGCAGGCGCCGTGCCTTCTTACAGTTGACAAGGACATAAACACTCCGCGTCTTCCATCGTACCTTCGAAGGCAGAAGGTAGGAGATGCTCAGGTATCGGTATGGAGCATGGAAGACCTTCTTGATCAGGACGAAACTCACTACGGCCTCACCGGTTCGGCGACCAAGGTTGAGAAGATTTTTCCGCCGGAGACAAACGCGGACCGGGAGCGTTTTGAGGGAAGCGGCGAGGAGGTGGCGGATAGACTCTACTCGTTGCTGAAGGAGAAGAAAAGGATTTAGGCGGTCGGCCATTTTTGCCTTGAGGATGCAGTGGCTTCGCACGAGGGCACAGTGGTCTTGCGCGTAGGCAAATGGAAAAGAGGGACTAGGGTTAGGTTATGGCTCACATTGAGGTCAATCGGCAGAAGGTGACGTTTGAGATCGCAGAGAGGCTGGCTTCCGTCTGTCCTTTCGGCGCTATGGTCGCGGATGAAACGGGTCTACACATAGATGCCGGCTGCAGAATGTGCCGCCTGTGTTTTGAGGCTGACACCGATGGTGTTCTTTCGCTTGTAGAGGAGGAACCCGTCGCCCAAGTCGACAAGAGCAGCTGGCGCGGGATAGCAGTCCTGGCCGAGTGTGTTGGTGATACGATTCACCCCGTCACCTTGGAGCTCTTGGGAAAGGCGCAGCAGATGGCCGCCCCCACAAACACTCCGGTTTTCGCGGTTGTAACCGGGTGGCAGACAGTTTCGGCGGTCATGAAGCTCCGGCATTACGGCGCGGACGCGATTTACGTCTATGATGGAAAGTCTTTGGAGCATTTCGAGCCCCTCCGCTACACCTCGTGCGTGGCGGATTTCGTCCGGAAGGTACGGCCATCGGTGCTTATGGCCGGTGCCACCGGCATGGGGCGCTCGCTGGCTCCGCGGATAGCCGCGCGTTTTCGAACGGGCATCACAGCTGATTGCACAGGGTTGGAGCTTCGAGAGAACAGCGACCTAGTGCAGACAAGGCCGGCTTTTGGCGGCAACATCATGGCTCAGATAGTGACTCCGCATACCAGGCCCCAGCTCTGCACGGTCCGTTACCGCGTCTTTGACGCCGCAAAGAGATGTGACGAGCCCACCTCTGACGTCATAACTATGAAGATCCCTGACGGGCTGGAAGAGGAGGGCGTGTTGGTCACCGACGTTCTGGCCAAGCCGAAGGAGCTGGATATTTCCGGGGCTGAGGTCATCGTCGCGGCCGGGCGAGGGGTCAAGGACGAGACGGGGCTTCAACTTGTTAGGCAGTTGGCGGACAAGCTAGGGGCTCAGCTGGCTTCCACCAGGCCAATGGTGGAAAACGGTTGGTTCGATCCCAGACGCCAGATAGGGCTCTCAGGCAGGACGGTAAAGGCAAACCTGATCATCACGGTAGGTGTCTCCGGAGCCGTGCAGTTTGCCGCGGGCATGAACCAATCCGAGTGTATCGTCGCAATCAACAACGACCCGCAGGCCAGCATTTTCAGCATAGCTCACGTCGGGCTTGTGGGCGATCTGTACGAAGTGCTGCCTGCGCTTATGAAGCGGATCGACAGGCAGACGGACGGGGAGAGCAACGGGATCAGCACCGGGATCAGCTGTGAGACGAGCAGTACGACGAACAGTACGGCGAACAGTACGGCGAACAGTACGGCGAACAGCGCAACGAGCAACACGACGAGCAGTCGGACGGGTGATGGGAAGGAGGGGCCGCTACGCTAAACAGAATCGAAGTTGCTGATGTGGAATACATGAGGAGTCTCCTTCCTAAGGAACGGGTTTTCGTGGGCGAGGAAACACCGGTG
>DAIRWA010000312.1:0-2064 GCA_036802545.1 Bacillota bacterium
GGAGGAACCGTTTGGATTTCGGATAGTTGCCGTAGGGAAGTGCCAATGACTGAGTCTCGTACTCCAGTGCGTCGCGGATTCCGTTGGCAACGCTGCCGATCTCCTTGATGACATCCTCGGGGGAGGTCGATGCCAGGTTCTTGTGGTTCATGGTGTGATTGCCGATTTCCATGCCGTTATCAAGGAGAAACCTCAGGTACTCGGTTGATCGGGCCTCGGTGCCGAACACCCGTGGATAGTTCACGAGGAAGGTCGCGGCGTGCCCGAAGCCGGGGTGTTTCCGGGAAAAGTCTAAGAGGATGCCGACGGCGCAGTTGGGGTCCGGGAAGAGTTGGCCATCCACTTCAATGAGCTTGAGCTGGCTGGGTCTACCGTCGTCGAAGGTTATGACCAGGGGGGACTTGCCGGCCGGGAGGCGGATGTTGCCGCTCAGATAGTCGGATAGCGGGATGAGGCAGTATCCCAGGTCATAGAACCGCTGAAGGTCCTTGCGGAAGTTTTCCCGCGACCTGATCAGGTACCCCTCGCGGTCGCCGATGTCGTGATACATGACGATGGGGACGCCGCCCAGCTCGTTGACTTCCATGGCGAGGAGTTCCTCGTCGGTGAGGGGGAGGAGTACGCGGTAGTTGTTATCATGGATACCGCCAATGTCGATATCGTCTCTATCGTGGGCAGCGTCTAGGTCTTCGGTGTCGCTGCTGCCCGGATTAAGGGTGGTATCGGCGCTGACGTCGATTCCCGCACTATCGTGGATACCGTCGTTTCCGTCGCTATAGCTACTATCTTGGTTATGGGTGATATCGCTGCTATCGTCAGTACCGTCGCTATCCACGACATTGGCGGGCTCGGACGTTGCTGAGCTATCCGGTTCTTTTGGCGACGTCTGGGTAGGGGGACGAAGGTCCGCGGGCCCTGCGGGTTGCTTCTCAGGAGGTTTGTTCACCTTGGGTCCGGAGGAGAGGGTCAGGATACCTGCAACTAAGACGAGGCACGCAACCAGGGCTAGGCCCACCGCCAGCAGAGAACGGGACATTGGAGTGCTCTCGCAGATCGGGCGTGCGCTGCGTCCGGTCTTCCAACGTCCACGCCACAGCTTGGACAACTCTAATCCTGAAAAGGAACGGCTCATCTATTTCCCTCACTTGCCGGGGCAGGACCCTCAGGTCACCGGAGGAATGCCGGCACAGTTCCGGCTTCTCTCACGTCTAGAACGGAACGCGAATGCAGGAGCCTGTAAAGCCCCGTCTGCGGCCGGGATTGCGGTTCGGAACCCTAGCGTGAAAGATGGCTCCGTAAGGCCCCTCCGCCTCTCGACCGAGATAGCAGCGTTCCGAACCCACGTATGGGCTGGAAGTCCAACCACCTGCTCGGTTCTGGTTCGCCTATGGGTATGAGGCGGGGCTGGGGGATATGAGTGGTTGCCATACCGACCGAGGTAACGTGAACCTATGACGCACCATCAAGTACCCCAAGCAGGTAAAAGAGCGCGTCCGTGTTCTCTGCCTTTTCTAATGTAAAACTCGACTGTGTAGAGCAGAAAGATTTCTCCGTTTGGCAGGATTTTCTGTCTGGACGCAGAAGGAGTCATCAGTGGTATTACCAGTAAACTCAGTTGACCAGGAGGGTATCGAATGCCTGAAGAATTCTCGGAAGTCAAGCCAAGGAGAATACATGAGTCTATCATTGAGCAAATCCTTGGGCTTCTGCGAGCGGGCAAGCTCAGCCCAGGAGACCCTCTTCCTTCAGAACGTGAGTTAGCCAACAGGATGGGTGTTAGCAGACCGACGGTGCGCAACGCACTGTGCGTTTTGGATGCCATAGGAATAGTCGACATTCACCACGGGCGACGAACCTATTTAGCGACTCCGAGGCCGGCAGTCCTAGCAGGGCCGCTTGCCTTCATGTTTTCCGAGACCTCAGAGACATTCAAACAAGTGATGGAGTTCCGTGAGATCCTTGAGCCCGCGATCGCTTCCAGGGCTGCCTTGGCATCCACGGCCGACCACCTAGACAGCCTCAAACAGATCATTCGGGAACAAGAGGATGAGGTTAGGTCGGGGG
>DAIRWA010000313.1:0-2050 GCA_036802545.1 Bacillota bacterium
CAGGCCGAAGCCGCTTTTGATCAGCTATTCTTTTGCGCCGCGCAGTTCAGTCCTCTGTTTGCTGGTAATTGTGTTCTAGCTTTGGTATGAGATTTCCTTTTTTGGCAGACGAATTCTAGCAAGAATCGTCAGAAATCTGCAGGAGTCGTCGCTCTAGGGCTCTGCGAAGTGTCGTTTCTCAGGCAATACGCTTCATGGGTATTTGTCTCGAAACATGGAGGCTAATCCCTGTTGACGATGCCCTTTCCTCTGGTATAATCAAGGATGTCTGTGTGGCGGCGTAGCTCAGTTGGTCAGAGCATACGGTTCATACCCGTACGGTCACTGGTTCGAATCCAGTCGCCGCTACCAAGAAGTGGGCCATTAGCTCAATGGTAGAGCATCCGACTCTTAATCGGAGGGTTAAAGGTTCGAGTCCTTTATGGCCCACCACTCAATTGTTAGCAGAGAAAAACCCGACGATTCTGTCGGGTTTTTTGACCTATAGGGCTACAGGGGCTCAGACTTCCCTGCTTCCTGAGCGGGCAGCTTCCTCCGCCGCCTCACGGCCTCCGTCAGGAGATATTCGATCTGTCCGTTTATGGAGCGAAAGTCGTCCTCAGCCCAGGCCGCCAATTCTTTCCATAACGTATATGATAGGCGCAGCAACACTTGCTTCTTTTCCCTCTCCAAGCTCTTATCCATGACTCTCTCTAGTAGATCGATCCGCTATTGACGACCGGTTGAGGGTCTCGGCTACCACAGAGCACAACCAACAGGTTAGAGACCATGGCGGCCTTTCTTTCTTCGTCGAGGTGCACCACACTATTTTCCGCAAGTTTGCCAAGAGCCATTTCGACCATGCCTACCGCGCCGTCGACGATCATCGTTCTGGCCGCGATGATGGCGGAGGCCTGCTGTCTTTGAAGCATGGCGGCTGCAATTTCGGGAGCGTAGGCAAGGTGTGTGATTCGCGCTTCCATTACATCGAGTCCCGCGACCTCCACCCGTGACTGAAGCTCATCCTTAAGCTTCTGGGCAACGTCACGGCTGCTGCCACGTAGGCTCATCTCTCCATCTTCTTCCACGTCATAAGGGTACAATCGCGCGATGTTCCTGAGCGCCGCGTCACACTGTATGGATAGGAACGCTTTGTAGTTCTCCACGTTGAATACCGCCTTAGCCGTATTCACGACGCGCCATATCACTACAACACCTATTTCGACCGGATTGCCTAGTTCGTCATTGACCTTTTGCCTGTTGTTGTTTAGGGTCATGGCCTTCAGGGAGATGGTCTTCTTGCGGAAGGCTGCCGCGCTGTTCGCCGATCGGTTTGAGGACGGGACAGATGGATTCTCATCTTCGGTTCCAGTGGCCAGGCCCCCGTCCGCGGTAGGGTTGACAGCAGAGACGAGGGGGTTAACGAAATAGAACCCTTCGCCCTTAAGGGTCCCGATGTACTTTCCAAACAATGTGAGTACCAATGCTTCCTGTGGCTTAAGGACTTTCAGTCCAAGGAACGGAATCCAGCACACACAGAAGTACAGAATGCCGATGCCAAGCAAGATGCCCCCCAACACAGGATTAACGCCACGCGCCACAATGGCTATCCCAGTAGCAATGATCGCTATATCCGCGAGGACGAGGATGATGCTGAGGACGAGCATGGGCATTCCGTTCGGTGCTTTGAGCTCGATTTCTTGGGAGTATACCTCTTTCACTCCAGTTCGCACTGCGGCTCCCTCCTGTAATGCACAATAATGGTATCATGTAGCTATTAAAACGATATCATCTCTTAGAGCGATCCGCAAGATCCTAAGCGACGACAGAAGCAGGATCTGCCGCGCTCTTCTCGAACAATTTACAGACACATGAACGCGTGTATATCGGTTGGATACACTGATGCGTGGCTACCGAGTGGCAACACACAGACAAAAGGACTTCATACGGATAGGTTAGGAGGATGCTTCGATGACAACAGCTTCGACGACAATCGGGCTCTTTGACTCGGGTTTCGGGGGATTGACGGTGGCTCGGGAAGTTCGCCGTCAGATGCCTTCCGCGAACATTG
>DAIRWA010000314.1:0-2036 GCA_036802545.1 Bacillota bacterium
CGCGATGGGGGGAGCGAGGCGGAACGGCGGTATTTCGTCTCTCCGTGCCAAGCCACGCGCGACTCCTTCGCGGATCAGGGGGCGAGCTATCTCAGGATGGACCGATATGGCGGCATTTCGTGTAAAGCCCCTCTTTACCACAACACGTTCAACTGCGGGAATATGTTGCCTGACCTCCGAGACTGCCGCCATGTCACCGATCATGGTCACCAGCGGGACCCCGTACAATCCGGCTTCAGCCGCATTAAGCACCGCTTCGGTGTTCATCGTCGTTCCGTTCAGGCGTATGTTATACACTTTCTTCCCGCTGTAGCTGTGGTTCAGCACCCCATCCACGGATAGCCCGGCACCTGAATGACCAAAGACCACCATGGCATCGAATTCGGGCCCAATACCCTGCAACTGCAAAGAGGTGCAAAGGGGACCACTTATGAGTTCAGCCTCGGGATTTAGCCGGTCTAATAGGATGTTCTCACCGAATCCGTGGCCATCGCAGACGACGACCCTTCTCGAGCCGGCGGCTAGCGCTGCCTCGATAGCTGCGTTTACGTCCTCTGTTAGCCGCTGGCAAGCGATTGAATACTCAGGTGTGCCTTCGGTTAGCTGTCGGCTGCTAACCACGCCTTCCATGCCTTCGAAATCCACCGATATATAGACGCTATCGACCATGTACGTTCTCTCCTTCAACTCAAACCCTAGACCTAAACCTAGACCTAGACCTAGACTCGTCCAAAGCTCAAACAAGGTGGCGTTGACTGATAGTCTAGATTGAGGCGTCCCCAGGCCCCACATCTATCCCACTGGCCTGCGGGTTTGCCAGCTAAAGCCTAATGTGGCGGTATTCGACTTTTCAATGATAGACCCTGGCTCCCGTATTAGAGCCGCCGAGTTCGAGTGTTATTTCAGTGACTGCAATGCTCACTTTCGGTTGACGGTAGAGATTCGCCATGCACAACACGTATTCCTGCTTTAACCCGGTGCGCGACAAGCCCCGCCGTTCAGGGTGGGGACGATAGCGCAGGCAACGTCAAGCATTAGCAGGTGATGGTGTTTCCGGAAGCAAAAGGCAGTGAGTGGACCCCTTGATGGCAGCTTTCGGCGCCTCTTCTAAGCCCGCCAAGAATCTGAGTACGCCCGGGCAAAGCGGGATCACCCACTGTAAACTTCCTTTACATGCTTCTTGATCCGACGAAAGTATCTTTACATCCTACTCCAAGACCTGTCAATCTTCTTTACACGGATGGGCTAGAGCCCCCTCTTTCGGCCAAGCAGGTCTACGTAATGTATGATTATGTGCCCCACACCACGGTCATCTGCCCATCTTGTCTCCTTTTCGTACGTCTTTTGCCACTTTTCTGTGCGCTTTGGAGCCTTTCGCGACTCCGACGTGTAAAGGAATTTGTACGGGCTGAGAGTCTCTGTAAGAATCCTTTACACACCGTGTCAAGAACTTTGACAGGTAGGCTTCGGGCCGCTCGTCGCGGCCGATCTGCCTCTCGGTCACGGAATGAGCGAAAGCCTCTCAATCAGGGACTCCAGCAGCTTTGGGTACGCTCCCAGATAATACGGCAAGTGTAACCTCTCGGTGAAGTTGTGGGCGTCGCGCCCGGAAGGACCGATGTTCAGCACCGGAATATTGAGCTTGAGCAAAGCCTCCACCGGCAGATTGTATACCCTTCCCCACCCCGGAGTGTTTTCCGTCAGGGGCAGGATGTCCTCGCGCGTACCATGGAATCCCACATAACTGAGGTCGCTTATGGCAATGAAGTGCTCGTTGACCTTAAGTGTCTCGCCGTGCGACTCCTTGGCCTCGTCGGCCAGCTCCTCAACCGCCCGGACAATGCCCAGCTCCCGTGAAGACTCCCGCAAGTTCGTCCTGTGGGGGTAGAACGGCGGCAGGAAACCGACTATTATGACCGGCTCCTTGTCTTCATAGTGCCTGAGTACCTCACCCATTATGGATATGGATTTGTCTCTGTCATCCATGTCCGAGGGCAGTGCGTCTGTGAACGACCGAATGTGGAGGTCAAACGCGG
>DAIRWA010000315.1:0-2023 GCA_036802545.1 Bacillota bacterium
ACCGCATACTTTCTGCCCTTAAGTGGCGTGGTATGGCGATGTTGGATTTCAAGAGGGGTGCCGATGGGACGTTCCGGTTTCTTGAGGTAAATCCTCGGTTTTGGGGCAGTCTGGCCTTGAGCGTTGAAGCGGGCGTGGATTTCCCTCTCTTGTATTACCGCTCCTGCCTTGGAGAGAAGATCGAACCGGTCCGCCAGCGAAACGGCGTCAAGGTGCGCTTTTTCCCCGGAGACTTCCTCTCGCTTCTTGAGTACGCCAAGGTGCCGGGTAATGGTGTCAGGTATGTGGCAAAAGGAGTCTGGGACCTACTCAGATCCGGCTCAAAAGACGGCCTTTTCACTCTCTCGGACCCCAAGCCCGGACTCATCCACCTGGCGGGAGGCGTTTTCTCGAGACACGCAAGACCTTAGGAGATTCGCAGACTATCCGACACTCAAGTGAGAGAGGTTTCCAGACACGCCAGGGCTCAGGGGGAATTCGTAGAGTGTATGACACTAATCTGGGGGAATTCCTAGAAACGCAGGGGCTTAGCGAAATTCGCAGAACATTCGACTCTTGATTAATGGGTCCTTAGATATGCAAGGACCTAGAGAGATATAAGGGGGTCTTCAGCCATGCAGGGGCCTAGAGAGATATATAGGAAGATAAAGAACTACCGCTTGTCACAAAAGATACACCCTGTACGGAGGATAGACCGGGTCGCCCCCGTGCCGGGAAGAAGGGTCGTTGCCATCACATTTGACGACGGGCCTTGCGCGGGTCCGGCGCGTCCGGGCACCGAACCGCTCACGCTCGGGATACTCGAAGCGCTAAAGGAAGCGGGCGCCAAGGGCACCTTTGACATCATCGGTTCCACCAAGTTTAAGTACCCTGACGTCAGAGGCGCAAACGGCGGACCTTACTGGAACGGCGTCGGATACGACCACTATCCCGAATTCGGCCAAGACCACCTCGGGGGCGCAGTCAACCAGCCTGACCTGGTGAAGCGCATCGTCGCCGGTGGCCATCAACTATCCAACCATGGGTTTAGTCACGCGGCGTTTGGACCGAACAAATACCCCTACGCCTCCAGAAGGTTTCTGCCTGGATTTGACGCCGTCGTAGAAGACCTAAAGGCGCTTGACGAATATGTGACGGCCCTCACCGGGGTTAAGATGGAGTTGGGCAGGCCTCCTCACTACATAGACCGGATTGTCGGAGGGTATGACGCTTACGATGCGTACCGAGCCCTCGGGTACTTGTATCTCGGCGCCCATTTCGATGGAGGGGGATGGCAGGCTTCTTCGGGAGACTTCGCGACCGATGTGGACAACATGGTTCGCCCGCTTCAAGCAGCGTTGTCTGAGGATCCCGGCTGTCTAAACGGTTCTATCATATTTCACAAAGACGGCTACAACATGTCTTCCGAGGCGCCCGCGCTGGAAGGGCTGAAGCGCCAGTTGGAAGTCCTAAAAGCCCATGAATACGAAGTCGTCACCGTCCGGGAGCTTTTGGAGATGTCCCAGTTCACCGACCTCTCCCCGGAGGATCCTTTGTATCCCGCGACAGAAGCCCTTCTTCGCGCCGGATACATTGTGGCCTATGCGGACAACCGGGTGCGGCCTCTGAACAAGATTACCGTGCGCGAGCTGAACCGGATGTCGGTTCCTGCAGGCGTTCCGTACGCCAATCGGCGGTCAGCGGGAACCGAGCGCGCCGCAGAGCAGACCGGAGAGCACACCGGCGACTGCGCGGAGCGCGCGTGGTCTCGCGGCTTGTTCCAGATCGTCTCACAGAGGGTAGGGCCCCCGGGATTAGCAGGAAGGCATTTCGGTAAGTCAAGCAAAGTAGAAAGGACAGACATTGTGGCGGCCTGTCAAGAGGTGGTTTCCCAGATGGCTATTGGCGAGGAGGAGAACTTAAGGAGGAACGTCCTGATAGAGTCACGTTCTCGAGAAACTGGAGGAACCGACGTCACCCGGGGAGAAGCAATCTTGCTGCTGGCTGCTGCTCTTGTGGGCGTCTAGCCAAAGCAAGGCATACA
>DAIRWA010000316.1:0-2022 GCA_036802545.1 Bacillota bacterium
CGTTCTATCAAACTACCGTGAGGGCCTAACCGTTTTGGAGTACTTTACTTCGACCCACGGACAAAGGAAAGGCCTCGTTGACACGGCTCTTCGCACAGCCGACTCCGGTTACTTAACCCGGCGTCTGGTTGACGTCGCCCAGGATGTAATCGTTCGCGAGGAAGATTGCGGGGTAGAGAAGGGTGTTGTGGCTTCTGAGATCAGGATCGACGGGGAACTCATCGAGGACCTTAAGGACAGGATAATCGGACGTTACCCGGTCCACGACATCGTAGACCCTGAAACCGGGGAAGTCATTTGCACGCCTCATGAGGAGATTACCGGCGATGACGCGGATCGCATAGTCGAGGCGGGCATAAAGGAAGTTGAGGTGCGGTCGGTACTCACTTGTGAGACCCGACACGGAGTCTGCATCAAATGCTACGGAAGGAACTTGGCTACCGGCACCAGGGTGGAGATTGGCGAGTCTATCGGTATCATTGCGGCCCAGTCTATCGGGGAGCCGGGAACCCAGCTTACGCTGCGCACCTTCCACTTGGGCGGTATAGCCGGAGAGGACATCACCCAGGGTCTGCCTCGTGTAGAAGAGCTCTTCGAGGCCCGAAAGCCCAAAGGGCAGGCAGCTATCGCCGAAATTGACGGGCTTGTAGAGATCGTCGAGGGCGACAACAAGAGGGAGATTACCATCACTTCCGCCGAAGGCGACGCGAGCACGACGGTCGTGCCGTTTGGAGCCCTGATTAAGGTTTCCAATGGCCAGAATGTGGAAGCCGGTGACGCCCTCACCGAGGGGTCTGTTAATCCCCACGACTTGCTTAGGGTTAAGGGAGTTAGAGCTGTCGCGGCGTATCTCCTGACGGAAGTTCAGAGGGTGTACCGCCTGCAGGGCATCGACATCTCCGACAAGCACATTGAGACCATCGTACGGCAGATGCTCAGGAAGATTAGGGTTGACGAGCCTGGCGACACTGACCTCTTGCCCGGGGGTGTCGTAGACCTACACCAGTTTGCCGACGCTAACGCAGAGGTGTTCGAGGAAGGCGGCGAGCCTGCAATCGGGAAGCCGGTCATCTTGGGTATCACCAAGGCTTCGCTGGCAACCGAATCCTTCTTGTCTGCCGCGTCCTTCCAGGAAACCACCAGGGTGTTGACTGACGCGGCCGTGAAGGGTCGGGTAGACAACTTGCTTGGATTGAAAGAGAATGTCATCATCGGGAAGCTGATTCCCGCGGGTACGGGCTTGCAGCGCTATAGCATGGTGGACATCGCGACAGATCAGGAAGTCATAGATCACGACGCGGCCCTGCTCGCCTCGTCAGATGCGGGTGGCGGTATGGGCGAGAGTGATGATAATTAGTAAGTGAGCTGCTCCTAGCAGGCGAACTGCACCGGCATGCGCTATGCGTTAGGGGCGGTACCGAGCATCGCCAACGAGACCAGCCCAAGAGCGGGCTGGTCTTGTCATGCGTGACGCGGGAACTGTGATGTCCGGGTATTCTGTTAACCCGTCTGTCGCTACAGTGACGCTTTCGACTTGATCCGTTACTATAGCGATGATTCGCACTAGTTTAGTACTTACCGACTCTCGAAGGTGATCGAATTGGGCAGCTGGTCTCCAAGCCTAGGGGTGATCGCATTACCGTTTTTAGGAGCGGCAGTTGTGGCGATAACCGGCTCAAGGAGGGAAAAGGCGATCCCGGTTATAGCGACGCTGTTCGGCCTTCTGGCCGCCGTGTTTGCCATAGCCATGATAAAAGGTATGGCTCAGGGAAACACGCTAGCCGTCGTCAGGGGGATCGGGCGATACGAGATACCGATTGTCTCCGATGGCCTTGGCGCTTTCATGGCGGGCACCGCCACGGTGATTGGCGCTTTGGTCCTCGTGTATTCCATCGCGTACATGGCGCACGAGCATGAAAAGACCAAGTACTATGCCTTAGTGCTCCTGGTTATCGGTTCCATGAGCGGACAAGCCTTATCGGGGAACCTTCTTGTTCTATGCTTGTTTTGGGGGATCTGCGA
>DAIRWA010000317.1:0-2015 GCA_036802545.1 Bacillota bacterium
CCTTTCTTGGGTGGCGGCGTTGGCGGTGGCCTGGGCCGGGTTCGGCGCGACTTGGGAAGTTCTGCTTTTTTCCTCCCTAAAGGGTGCCAGTCTCACGCTATATGTCGCGGCCATAATATGGACATCTACGTTCATGTTCAAGATGGTCTTTGAGACCGGAAAGTTCGGCTTAGTGTCGGAATACATGGGTACCTTAGCCAGCGATAGGCTGGTGCTGGGGCTACTCATCGCGTGGTGCTGTTCCGGGGTAATTCAAGGCATCGCGGGTTACGGAGTGCCGGTGGCGGTTTGCGCCCCTCTCATGATCGCGGCGGGATTTGAGCCGCTTACGGGTATAGCAGCCGTGCTTGTCGGCCATTCCTGGTCGGTGACCTTCGGCTCGATGGGTTCATCTTTCCACGCTTTAGCCATGTCGACGGGATATGCGCCGGATGTTCTGGGAAACGCGGTGGGTCTCGGGTTCATCCTTCCAACTGTTGTAACCGGCTTCTGCGTTGGGCACATTGTCGGCGGCGTCCAGGGTTTGAAGGGCAACTGGCTCCGGATCGCGGCGGTTGGCGGTTCTATGGGGTTGGTGCAGTGGACCGCGGCAAGAAGCGGCCTGGGACAGGTAGCGGCTCTGCTGGCCTCCCTCGCAGGCGTGGTCGCCATCGCCTTGATCGGGAGACGAAGACCCGACGCTTCGCGCGAGGTTTCGTCCCATTCCGACGAGTCTCGGCGGAAGCGATCTGATCTTGTTAGGGTCTTAAGCCCATACGCGACTCTGTTGGTAGTAGCGACAATCGGACAGATAGCCAAACGATACATTAAGTCGCCCAAGTTCGGGTTCGACTTCCCTGCCACGGTCACTTCCCAAGGCTTTGAAGTGGCAGCGTCAAAAGCCTACGCGGCCATCGATCTTTTCACGCACCCCGCCCCCCTGATCCTTATGGCCACTTTGATTTGCCTGCCGATTCTGCTCCGCTCCGGCTTGCTTGACAGGCCGCGTCTGGCCAAGGCTTTCAAGGGGACGGTCAGTCAGGCCCTTCCAACGAGCTTGGGTATACTTACCATGGTCATGATGGCTCTGGTGATGATGGACAGCGGCATGACCGCCGAGATGGCGAGGGGCGTTGCCGACGTTACCGGATGGCTTTTTCCTCTATTCTCCCCGTTCATAGGCGTGTTGGGATGTTTCATGACTGGGAGCAACACCAATTCCAACGTGCTGTTCAGCGCGTTCCAGATCCAGACGGCTGACCTCCTGTCCATCAGTCCCTTAGTGGTCGCGACGGCTCAGACTATTGGAGGTTCGCTGGGGTCGGCTATAGCTCCCGCGAAGATCTTTTTGGGCGCAAGCACCGCGGGGCTTAACGGCAGAGAGTCGGAAGTGCTAAGGAGGGCTGTGGGGTACTGCTTGCTCATTGTCTCTTTAGTCGGTGTGCAGGCATTGGTGTTCTCGATGGTAGGCGGGTGAAGTCTTGCTTGCGGGACGAAAACGGCATGACGTATACTGATGGTGTATACAGCGGATGGCGGAGCGAGCCACGCCCACGTGCGGAACCTCGCACCTTCGCGCCGAAAGGAGACAGCTCCATGTTGAGGACTCAGATATACCTCACCGCCGACCAGAAGGCCCGGCTGGAGGCGATAGCTAAGTCAAAGTCGGTTTCCATGGCGGATGTTGTCAGGGACGCTGTATCGTCGTATCTCGCGAACAACGACAGTGAGCTCAGGTTGAGCGTCTTGAGAGACACCTTTGGCGCCATCGGCGAATGGAAGGACCATGACGGGGTCTCGTTGGCACGCGGCTTGAGGGAGCAGTGGGAGAGGCCGTTGGATGGTACTGAGGACGACCCTGACAAGGGTTCTCGCGAAGGTGGCGACCGCTCATGACCTTCTCGGAGGGGCGGCGACCTGGCCGCCAGGAGACCCTGCTCCTAGATACCTGTGTACTAATCGATCACCTGAGGGGGCACGAACCCGCCAAGGCTTGGCTGACTGAGGAAGCGGCCAAGCGGGATGCAAGGTTTATT
>DAIRWA010000318.1:0-1986 GCA_036802545.1 Bacillota bacterium
CCAAAGCAGCGGCCGCCGTAATAGGCTTGATCGTTGACCCCGGCGGAAACGAATCGGCGACCGCCGTTATCCTGCGATTTGCCACGGGATACTCGTCGTACTTGTTAGGATCGTATGTAGGTCGCATGGCCATCGCCAGGATATCGCCGTTGTTGGGATCCATGACTATAGCGAGCCCGCCAGCCGCGTTGCTTTTCTCCACAGCGCTATCCAGTTCCCTCTCACATATGAACTGGATGACCTCGTCTACGGTCAAGGTCAGGTTCTTCCCTTGTGACGGCGGGACATATCCCCTTTGAGATTGAGGCAACGCGTCGCCTACAGCGTCAACTTCCACCGTAAACCTGCCCGGGATGCCTCGAAGCGCCCTATCATACTCATACTCAATGCCTTCGAGGCCATCGTTGTCTATGCCTACAATCCCCAATACCTGCCCCAGCAAGCTACCCTTCGGCCATACCCGCATAGATTCCTGAGTAAAGCCAATACCCGAGAGCTTGTGCTCCCGGATCTCCCGGGCTATATCGTCCGGGACTTTGCGCTTTATCCACTCAAAAGCAGAAGTACGAGTCACGGCGTTCAGCGCCGTCTCGTATTTCATCCCCAGTATTTCCGACAGCGTTCTGGCGGTTAGCTCAGGGTCCTTCACTTGGGCCGGTATGGCGTAGACAGATTCCACGTCGATGCTAAACGCCAGTTCATGCCCATTCCTGTCATAAATCACCCCACGCTTAGGCTGAATCGGAATATCCTGCATGCGCATGTCCAACGCCATTTCGCCCAAGTCGTTAGCCCAGACGAACTGGATGTACACAATCCTGCCCAAGATTAGCACAAACGCAAGAATGGTCCCCACGAGAACCAGCCCAACGCGCTTTCGGGCCAATACTCCTCCCATAGTCGATCTCCTCGGAAACTAGGTGATTATCTTTGCTCTTTCGCTGTCGCTTCTCCGCCCCCAAAGATCTGAGCTATGCGGGCTAGCACAGACATTATGCCTGTCCCTTCAGGTTCTGTGCGTAAAGCCATAGTCGCGCCGGACCCGCCTGAAGGCACTGCTTCCAGGATCTCGCACGTCCTAATCTCGGTTGGATCGACCATTCCAAGCCTTCCTCTGGCCAAAGACTCCACGTAGTCCAAAGACTCCATTCCCGCCACGGTTTTCTTCAGATCTTCATTCCTTAGTTTCAGGTCCTTGAGTGTAGCTTCTAGTCTGTTGATATCGGAAGTGACCTGGGTAACCCTAGCCGGCTGCCATACCAGCACCAGGCCCAATCCTAGGATCACTGCAAAGTACATGAGACTCAGAACCTCGATCGGAAGGCCCACTGACCTTGTTCTTCTGGCGGGACGGTGTGAAACCGATCTCCCCATCCCCATAGTCTCCGCGTCTGCGCTTCTGATCATAGTGGGACCCCTCCGTACTTCTCAATCTTATGGTCTATCCTCTCGACCGCCCTGAGCTTGGCGCTTCTGGCTCGAGGATTCTCCTTGACTTCCGCTTCACTCGGTCGTACCGGTCTCTTAGTAAGCCTCTGACCCATTCCCTTATCCTCAATCTCTCGAAAAATCGATTTGACTATCCTGTCCTCCAGCGAGTGGTAAGACAGAACCACCACGACGCCTCCCGGTCTCGTTAATCGAAACACTGCCCTGAGGGCCTTCCCCAACCTTGATATTTCGTCGTTTGTGGCTATCCTCAGAGCTTGAAAGGTGCGCCTGGCCGGGTGGATCTCTCCTCGCCTGTATCTTGCGGGTATCGCAGCCTTGACGACCTCTACCAGGTCCTCCGCTGTGTCTAGAACGCCCGTTTGGCGGGCGCTGACAATTCTTGCCGCGATGCCTCTGGAGAAACGTTCCTCGCCGTACTCCCACAGAATCCGTGCCAGTTCTTCCTGGCTTCTGCTCCACAGAATGTCTTTTGCCGTAACCGGTGAGTCTTGGTTCATCCTCATGTCCAATGGTGCCTTGCCCCAGTAGGTGAAA
>DAIRWA010000319.1:0-348 GCA_036802545.1 Bacillota bacterium
CTGCGGAGTGCCTTGGTGATCTAGGTCCTGAGCCGCCATTTCGGCGCCACAAACTCATAGGTAGGAGAAGAGGTCAGTACGCGCTCGATCTCATCAAGGGTCTTCGACTCGTCCTGCAACCCCTAACGCATGAAGGGCAACCGGACATGACTAGCGAGCCATCTTCTATTACCAGAGTCAGGATTATGGAGGTGACTGATTATCATGATTAGAGGGGGCTATGAGCCTGGAATAGCAATTCCACCTGGCGAAACCCTTCAGGAGTACCTGGATACGCGTGGTATGACTCAAGCGGAGCTCGCTAAGAGACTCGGACTTGTCCCAAAGACCATCAACGAGATCGTCAAG
>DAIRWA010000319.1:407-1979 GCA_036802545.1 Bacillota bacterium
ATCAGGAGACGAAGGCCCGCCTCGAAGGGCAGCGTTCTGTCGCTGAGGATATCGAGATCGCCCGCCTGTTTCCCTACGCTGCACTGGTACAGATCGGTGCTGTGGCTGCCACGAGGAAGCCGGGGGAAAGGGTTATCAACCTTAGGGGCTTCTTTGGCGTGGCCCAACTGGGATATGTGCCTGCTTTGCTACCTGCCGCGTTCAGAAGACAGCCCCGCGATACAGCTTCTCCTCATGCTTTGGCGGCATGGCTCAGGGTCGGGGAGTTGATGTCTGCAAAGGTCGAGACGGAGCCATTCAATGCACAAAGGCTGAGATCACTACTTGCCACCATGAGAAGCCTTGCGCTCAATCCTGAGGCAGAGGATGTGCCAGGCAGATTGAAGGAGCTATGCGCGTCGGCTGGAGTAGCACTGGTTTTTGTTCCTCGGCTGCCCCGCACCTATGTGAATGGGGCAACGAGATGGGTGTCTTCAGACAAGGTATTGGTTCAGCTCAGCCTAAGTCCGCCGTATGCAGACGTAATATGGTTCAACCTCTTCCACGAAATTGGCCATGTGCTCTTGCATGCCAAGAAGGAAGTCTATATCACAGAGGAGTCTAATGCCGGGCAGTCCGACCAAGACGAGCGCGAGCGAGAGGCTGACAGATTCGCTTCGGAAGGCTTGCTTCCGAATACGGACTACCGCCGTTATCTCCAGAAGAACAAAGTGACCTCAATCACCGTTCGTCAGTTCGCTCGCGATATGGGTATCCACCCTTGCGTCGTAGTTGGCCGATTGCAGCATGACAAGAAGCTGCCGTTTAGCAGGATGAACGATCTAAGGCCTCGGCTATCGTGGAAGCCTGATAGGCTGGGCTGCGAATGATAAGTCATCATTGAATCGGGTTTTTTGCTCCGGGTAAGGAGGCGTATTACGGGGATTTGACTCCTTCCCCACATGTCCTTAACAGCATCCTGACAAGTGAGGGATACACTGTGGTTGCTACAGTCGCGGAGTACGACTGGTGTAGTGGGCTGAAGTCGCCAGAACCCCCACGGCGTACCAGTGATCGTACGGTCCGCGTGCCAACGGGCGGAAGGGAGGGTGGACATGAGCAAAAGACTTTTAGTACTCGGGCTAGCATTGGTTGTGGTTCTCGGATTGGTCGCCGTTGCTTCGGCGAACCCCTCGGATGTGGACAATGAGAGCGCCAGACCTTTCGAATTTGGCGTGATGGGCAGGCCTAGGCGGTTTATGGGCCGATGCTTTGGCGGGGATCCTCCGAAGGCTCCCGATCTTGGTTTGACCGATGAACAAGTTGTCGCGATAGGAGAACTCCAGGATCAAGCATTCGCTTCTGTGGAGGCCCTTCGCAGGGAGATCTCTCAGAAACAGTACGAGTTTCAGAAACTCCTTTGGCAGAAGGAGCCCGACCAGGCGGCCATTGACGCCAAGTGGGAGGAACTGCAAGCGCTCAGAGAAGAGATGCTTGAGGAAACCCAAAGACTCAGGGAAGAGATGAATGAGGTACTTACCGACGAACAGTTAGACAAACTCGGCGAGTTCCGTTTAGGTGGGGGAGCTCGCG
>DAIRWA010000320.1:0-1951 GCA_036802545.1 Bacillota bacterium
GGGAAATAAAGGAAAAGAGCGCCCTGCCACCTAATTGGAAAAGCAAGTCACTCAGCTTTTGACAGTGGGCCTATGTCTTGGGAATTGGGATTTGAGATGGGAAGTGATTGCGCTGAGCGGTGCCTTGAGGAAATTCGGAACCAAATTGGCGTCTATTAGAATGAGGGCCGCGCGAAGAGAGTATTAAACGAAAGGGGGCCGAAGCCCCCTTCATTAACATGTGTCTGTACGAGTACCTGTGCGTCAGTGTCCGCACGTGTTATGCCATCCAGATCGCGGCGGTCAGTAGTACTAGTACCAGAAGCAAGATCGATCCTGGCTGGACATCACTAACACGATGAGCGCACACGCGCTACGAAATTCTCGGACTTACCCCTACTGCTTGTTCGCTCTGGACAAAGCAGCCAATACGGCCGCCGCGACGACCGCCCCTCCGAGGGCAGTAAACAACTGAGTGATTGTGAGAGAAGTGTATGCCACCGGAGGTATCTTTGTCCCTGTGGACACCAGATACCGGATACCCAACGTCATGACGGCGAACTTCAGCACACTGGCGGCTATCATGGCAACGTATCGGTTCGATTTGGCGAAATATCCCGAGACAAGGGCCAGCGTAACGTTGCCGGCCATGATGACGGGAACCGCAGGCGCTAACTTGTTGAGGCCCAGCATGAAAGCGATCCACGGGGTGATAAGACCCACAACCGCGCCGGACAGAGGACCAACGTAGATACTTGCTACGAATAGAACCGCGTTGATGCCGGGACCTGTGATGGGTTGTGGAAGGGTCATCGCCTGTAAAGCCACAGCTAATCCTGCCAGAAGTCCCGTCCTGACTATATCTCGGATTTTGATTTGCATGTTATCGCTCCTTCCCATACTAGAGCCGATCTTGCGCGAGTTGACGTGTGCTCCCCTGTGCTTCAGCCGACCTACGGAGCCGATCCAAACTAGAAGCGACCTACGCTAGAGGCGTTAGGCCTTGCCTATGTCAGCGCCGACCGAACCTTGACGCCCGGGATTTCGCCCAGCTTGCCGGTCAGGGCACCGAGAACATCGGTACTGCCGTCTACTATTAGGGCGATTACCGATACCTCTCTGTCGTGATAGGGGATGCCCATACGACCGACTACGATGTCACCGTATTCGGACAGCAGTACATTTACGCTGGAGGCGGTCTGGTGCCGGTCTTGAATGACGATGCCGATGACGCCAACTCTTCCTTGGTTACGCCGGTTGCTGTCGCTCACGTACCATCTCTCCCTCTGAATAAAGTAAGAAGCCCGCCGCGGGGCGGGCTAATGCAATGTCATAATTCTAACAACCATCTGCATCAACCCTTGAGTTCAGGGCGTGGCCCCTCTCCGCAGGTTACAACTAACCTCATGATATACCAAGTGCGCTTTGCACGCCACAACAACTTGGAGCAAGTACTTATCGACTTGGCGCATTGGGTTAATTTCTCATCTGGCAGATTTACAACATGTCGCTCAAACGACTATAATTGGATTGTAAGTTGATGGGAGGGAGTGGGCCTTAGTGGAATACATGTCTGCGGCAGAAGCTGGCGAGAAGTGGGGCATTTCCCTAAGGCAGACGCAAAGGCTATTAGCCGACAATCGCATGCCTCGCGCAAAGAAATATGGGAGGTCGTGGATGGTTCCTACCGAAGCGAAGAGACCCATGGACAAGCGCAAAGCGAACAAATCGTCCCGACTAACAACTGACGATCTGCTGCACGTATTCGCATCCACCTCCGCGCCCATGCCTGCCCACGACCCCGACGCGATTCTGGACACCATGCCTGAGGATAGGCTGCGCCTCGTGTACGAAGGCGAGCTTGCCTACTTGCGGGGGAATTTTCAACGGACAATGGATTGCTTCTACGGAACCCAGGAGGACGATTCGGCAAGGTTGCGCGTTTGCCCCATGGCCATCGTAGCGGCCATCA
>DAIRWA010000321.1:0-1942 GCA_036802545.1 Bacillota bacterium
TACAGGACGAAGGGGATGGAACGCAGTCATCCTTCCTTTTTCGGTCAAGTCCAAAATGTGCTGTAAAATCGATCCTCGTAGAACGGGTTGATGCCCAGGTAACCTGGGAGGACCGCGTCTGGGTCCGCCCGTGTTGCTCCATTCTCCTGCCGTTTGGTCCGTCTTGCCGCAGCTGGTCATTCCACCCAAGCCGGGTGAGCATTGTACTCCAGCTCGGCCTCGCGGCAAGCGATGCCGGGTCCAAGGCTCCTACTATGCATGCCGCTTGCCTCTCGGCCTACGCCGGAGGGGACGGCAGCTACCGGCTTGGCGTGTCATGTTCGGGGCTTCAGGCTGCCCGCTGCGCTGCGGTCGGCAGCGGTTGAGCCTCGCCCGACTCGCACGCCTGCTTCCATCGCCAGTATTCCTCCATGTTCAGGTAGCGGCGGCCGGTCGACCAGGTTTCGTCTATCTCCATCAACACGGCTCCGATCAGCCTGATAGCGGACTCGTCATTAGGGAATATCCTGATGACCCTCTCGCGCCTTCGGACTTCTTCGTTCAAGCGCTCGGCGCAGTTGGTTGTCCGCAGTCTCTTGCGGATGCATTCGGGCAGAGCCATTACGGCCGTCGCGTCCTCAAACCCGGCCTCAAGCCTGCTTATCGCGCCCGGAGCCCTCGCCCCGAAGTCATCGATTATCCCATCCAGCAGTACCCTTGCTGTATCCATGTCGGGCGCCTCGAACATGAGGCGTAGCCTCGAATGTAGTTCGTGCTGAACGGCTTTCGGGCACGCATCCAGAATGTTCTTGGTGAAATGCGTCTGGCAACGCTGCCATGAAGCGCCTTGGAATTCGACGGCTACCGCGTTGACCAGTCCTCCATGGTCGTCCGAGACCACCAGGTCCACGCCGGCAAGGCCTCTGCTCTTTAGCTGCTTGAAGAAGTCTCTCCAGGACGTCTCCTTCTCGCTGTCGGCAAGCCATAGGCCAAGGATCTCGCGAATCCCTTCGGGGTTTACTCCAGTGGCTATGAGCATGCTCTGGCTCCTTACGCGGCCGCCCTTGCGTATCTTGATCACGATGGCGTCGACGATCAGGAACGGATATGTTCCAATGGGCCGGTCAATCCACTCGCGCACCACGGGATCCAACCCTTTCAACAGCTCCGATACCGTGGACTTGGAAAACTCGGTGCCGCACAGGTCCCTGGTGATGTTCTTGATCTTGCGGGTCGAGACCCCATTCACCGCCATCTCTATGAGCGTGACGATCAGCGCCTGCTCGCTGCGCTGGTAACGCTCGAACATGTCGACCGACAGCTTGCCGTTCCTGAACTGAGGAACCTCAAGCACCAACCTTCCTACGCGCGTCGTAAGTGGACGATCCCTAGTCCCATTGCGGTAACCTGCGCGTTCCTCAGTTCTCTCGTAGGGTTCAGCCTTCAGGTACTCAGTGGCCTGCCCTTGCAGCACCTGGTTGAGCACGGCTTCAAGCAGATCTGCTAGACCGCGATCCCCCTGAAGAAGTCCGTGCAGTTGCTCGTCGGATATGGTAATCTGATATTGGGCCATTGGTTCTCCTCCTGTAGATAATTGGTTGGTACCAACTCCAATTCTACCGGAGAATCGATGGCCTTTCCATACCCATCGTCGCAGGTCAAAGGCCATTTTACAGCATTATATCGGACTCAACTCAGTGTCCTCGCACCTTGGCCAATCAGGGTCCTGCCGTTGACCATGACAACAACCACCGAAGGAACCACAACATCTGTGCAAGTCCCCTCCATCGTAGGCTGATCCACTTCTATGCAGCGTGCCGCAGGCGCCTCGCCGCTTGCGGGGTTCCAGATGACTTCAGCCGCCACGCACTTCGTGGTACCCAAGTCTATGCCTACCGCCCGGATGGGGCGCGAGGGCAGAATGCCCCCTCCCCCAAAGAGGGACTCGATCAATGACTGCAGG
>DAIRWA010000322.1:0-1941 GCA_036802545.1 Bacillota bacterium
AAACTTGGGACAGGCAATGTCGGTAGCTCCGCGCCATTTAGGAAAAGCGCAAGCATCTGTGAGAGCCGGGTCAGGGGTCTGGTTGTCGAGTCCACCAAGTGAAACGCGAGCGCCCTCGATGGGGTGATTATTATCAGCATCCACAACAGTGACACAGATCGAACCAGTCGACATTATCCAAAACCCTGAACCCTCGTCGTCGCTAGGGTCGGGGATGACAGGGTCTTTGGGAACAAATAGGTCCTACAATCCCGAAGTCGACTCCCTGCGGCTCTACCAACAGATCAGCGGTTTCCAGTTGTTCCGCGGCAGAAATACGAGATCCTTCTGCTAGGGCAGCCAAGAGACCGCTTCCTGCCAGAATTCCGATCAACAGGATAGTTGTGAGGGTACGTCCCCATCTCGTTCTATCGCGCATTCAATCGCCCTCCTCGGTCTTTGTGGCGCATTCTCCGGCGCAGCGGAGGCAGCGCCGGATCACCTTCTAGAAATGGCCGATCACCTTTCAACCAGTATCAAACGGCAATTGAAGAAGCAGCCCATCACCTCCTGCGGAAAAACAAGACAGCCGAACTACCGGTGTTACCCGGCAGCCCGGCTGCCATAGCGCCTCTCACGAGAGATGCTTTAGGCCCGTTGGCTTTGCGCCCCAGTCTTTCGGCTGGTTGACCTTTTTCGGGTGTTTGGACTACTGGAATCAGTCAGGCACTTGGGATTCGGTTCCAATAATAGCATGTCCAACGACTATTGAGAACTATCCGTCAGTAGTACAAAAGCCCTAAGCGAAGGTCGCGCCAGACTAGGTGGGACATGGCGGTTACCTTTCGCGTCACTGCCGACCCAGGCGATGCCGCGAGACCAGTCCGTTCACGCCCTCCCGTACTCCGTGCACTCCGCTATGAGGTTCAGGTAACGGTACGCTGTGCGTATCACGTCCGCGACCGCTTCAGTACGCCTTTCCTCCATGTAGTTTGCCATTACCGCCAAGGCCACAGTACGGTCTTTCAAGTAAATCAGGCCGGCATCCACGGCTACGTGGTTCAATCCGCCCGGTTTATTCACCCGTTTGACTTGGGGAGGCAATGCTTGTGTGAAGGCACCGTCTTTCTCCAGACTCAATATGGTCAATACATCCTTGCTTACGGCGTCTGAAACACCGTCTCGCCTTTCTATCTTGGAGACGAGCTTCATAAGGTCATCCGGGGTCGACACGTTTTCGTCGCCTCTTTGGACAGCCTCGTCGTCCATCATCTTGCGGCGTAACAGAGTCTGGGAAAGGCCCATGGATGACAGCATGGAATTGACATAATCCATTCCCGCAAAGTCAATGCAGGCGTTTGTGGCATCGTTATCCGACAGGGCTATCATCAACGATGCCAGATCCCAGAGGGATAGCTCGACGGGGTCCCTTAGGAGCGACAGAATGCCGCTGCCGCCCACTTTGGGGAGCTCTGACGTTAAGTAACGGCTACGCCAGTCCAGTTCGCCGGCGTGCACTTTCGTCGTCAGCCCCAGAAGGACGGCGATTTTGATGGTACTTGCTGTCGGAAATACCACCTGTTCCTGGAACTTCGCGGTCTTTTCAGTCGTCAGATCGAGAAGTGAGTAGCCCATGACCCCTGGGCCAACTGAAGAGCATCGCTTATTGAGATCCTCTTCCATGGTGTTCCATAGGATATCTAGGGTTGTATCGGTTCTTGGCAATGCAGACACGTCCCTTCCAGTGAGTTAACATAGACACTTTCTTTATCGGGCTCACCAATCCTTCACTCTTCCACAAAAAGGGCTTTGCCAGGGATGATAGCGAAGGTGATTATGTAAAGGTAGCCTATGACAATCGGAGGTATTACCATGTCCATTCCCCCGAGAGCTGTGAGGCGACGGGCACCTTCTCAAGCCCCCTCGGACCCCTACTCTGGAGAGGATTCCTGGGGATGCCTC
>DAIRWA010000323.1:0-1910 GCA_036802545.1 Bacillota bacterium
GGTAGTGTTGAAGACAAACCGTTAGCGTGCAGCGAAGACTCTAGTCTCTTCCCTGCACGCTAACGGTTTGTCTTCAACACTACCTCTATACATCGCCCAAACTGTCGAACAGTTTGACGGATGGTGGCCTCAGGGCTAGAATGGTTTGTACTGCATTTATGTAAGACACCTGAACAAGTGCGATGAGGTGGTGTTGTTGGTCAACCTGAAACGTGGTTCGGGCGGGATAGCAGTCCCAGACAAAAAAGAACTGTCATCGTCGGCCAAGATCGTTGACGCGGGCCTTCCCAATGAGCTCGTTCTTTTTCTATCGCAGCATATAGGTGCTCCCGCAAGCGCCTTAGTCAAGCCGGGCGATGTGGTGAAGAGGGGGCAGATGGTGGCTTCGGCCCAGGGAGCGGTGAGCGCTGCCGTTCATGCTCCTACATCGGGTAAAGTGAAAGCCGTAGAAGCCCGTTACCACCCGATACAGGGCAGACTGTCTCAGGCTGTCATCTTGGAGCCCGACGGGCTGAACGAAACCCACGAGTCGGTGAGACCCAGAGCCAGCGCCGTGGAGGACATTTCAAGAGAAGACTTGTTGGAGCTCTCCCGGGAAATTGGTTTGGTCGGGTTGGGAGGGGCGGCATTTCCTACTGCGGTCAAGTTGACTCCGCCGCCCGTTAAACCAATTGATACCTATTTGTTAAACGGCATTGAGTGCGAGCCCTACTTGACCGCTGATGACAGGCTTATGGTTGAGAATCCTTACGATGTGGTCTTTGGGTTTAGGGCTCTGATGAAGGCAGCGGGAGTCAATCGAGGGATCGTCTGTATCGAGGACAACAAGCCTGACGCGATTCAGGCGATCCAAGAGGCAATTGGAGCTTTTCAAGAGCTCGAGTTGGCCGTGGTCCCTTCACGGTACCCGCGGGGCGGAGAGAAACAGCTTATAGAGGTAGTGCTGGGGCGAGAAGTCCCGCCGCCTCCCGGATTGCCCCTAGATGTTGGAGTTGTCGTGTCAAACGTGGGCACGGCGTACACTTTGGCACAGGCCGTGCTGAAGGGGCTTCCGCTGGTTGAGCGCATAGTTACGGTAACCGGGGAGGGCATTAATACGCCCCAGAACTTCCGGGCGCTCGTTGGAACTCCCATCTCGTATCTCGTAGAGCTGGCCGGGGGATTTTCGGGTCCTGTCGGAAAGGTCATTATGGGAGGCCCGATGATGGGCACTTCCATCAAAGACCTTAACGGATGCATAGTCAAAGGCACGTCCGGCTTAGTCGTTCTAAACAAGAGTCAGGCAAGGCAAGAGAGAGTTCTACCGTGCGTAAGGTGCGGAAGATGCGTCGAGGCTTGTCCCATAAGGCTTCTTCCGGTCTGGATAGCCGCTTGTTCGGACAGCGGTTATCTTGAAGAAGCCGAGAAGTACAGGGCCATGGATTGCATAGAGTGCGGAGCGTGCGCGTATGAATGCCCCTCCAAGAGGCCTTTGGTGCAATCCATCAAACTGGCCAAGTCTAGGATTACAGCAAGACGCAGAGCTTTAGCCGCAAAGAATCAGTAGGCGGAAAGGGAAGGACGGAGGGTAACGTATGGGAGAGAAACTTGTCATAACGCCTTCTCCGCACATAAAGGGTCCTCGTACGATAAAGAAGATCATGCTCTGCGTTGTAGTATCGCTGCTGCCCGCCTGCGTGGCTGCAGTGGTATTGTTCGGCATGAACGCACTCCTGATTCTCGTCACCTCGGTTACGTCCGCGGTGGTGGCGGAAGCTTTGTGGCAGCGCGCGACCAAGCAAGAGATCACAATTGACGATTATTCTGCCGTTGTCACCGGTTTGCTCTTGGCGATGACACTTCCGCCCGGAGTGCCCTTGTATGTTCCGGCGATAGGTTCGGCTTTTGCCATCGTCAAGAGCAAACCGGTG
>DAIRWA010000324.1:0-1892 GCA_036802545.1 Bacillota bacterium
GACATGATTTTGACAGCCGACATATATCGCACGCGTATCGAACCGTTTGCCAAAATCATGTCAGAGCCGCCGACGCAACTATGTAAGCAGGGCAGGAGCTTCCCACCTAGTCGGGATCGCACCGTTCACCACACCCACGCCACCGTGACCATGGCGATCAAAACAAGCCAGACCAGCGCTTTGCGGTACCTCTTCAGGCCGTAGACCGGCGCCACCGGATAGAAGCCCAGCACGCCGCCTAAAGCGCCTCCCCAGACAGCCCACATGACTTCAGGACGTTCCGGATTAAGTGACCCGCTGAACAGCCATTCCAGTCCGCTTATCAACCAGTATGATAGAGAAGCTCCGGCCCAGTATAGTCCCGCTAGCGTGTATTCTAGCGCCTTGAACAGGAGGAAAACCCCAAGCGCCAGGGCGATCAGCCCGCCTATGCATCCGCCAAGATCATCTTCCAAGTCCGCCGCCTCCTCATTCCGTGCGCCTATACAACGTCCAGAACCACCAGCAAATGAGCGTCGCAAGGACTATGAGACCCGCTACGCCCAACTCGTGACTGTACGGGTACTCGCCGTCCCTGGTAAGCGTCCATACCTCTCCCGCGTCCCATCTGGGGCTGACAGGAATATCGATGGCAAGTGACGCTATGTATCGGACTCCGCCCACGATCAGCGCGCCCAAGATCACGCCAATGACGATCCGTCCGATGGTGCCCCATACAGGCAAAGTGGCGCCATAGGTCAAAGCCTTGGAGCCCCCCTCCAGCCGGGTGAATCCGCCGTCCATCAAAATCTGGGTTTGGAAGCGGCGAGAAGCCGGCAGGCCTTCGCTTGCGTCAAGAGTGAGATTGGCGGTTCCGGAACGGTTCTCGATCAACTGGTCCGAAAGCCACAGGCCCGGGACATCGTCGGCCAGTCTCAGGCTTCCGAACGGGATTCCGCGCCCGACTACCGAATAGGGAATGCTCACCGTCCTGGACTTGCCGTGGGAAACCATCAATCCGCGGGCGAGTTCTCCGGCAGACAGCCTGACCGTCACCGGCGGGAGGTCAGGGTCCATGAGACGCAGTACCGTTTCGAAGGCCGCGTACTGGTGTTCTGAGAGGTCCTTGCCGATTTCCGAGGCCCGGGTAGCCACAGGGCCCAACCCTCTCTGCCTCATCCACGCGTAGAGAGTGCCGTTTTGCCATAGGAAGAAGGAGGCGCGATAGTATTCCGGTGGACCTTCTGCCCAGTCTTCAGGGTTTCCGTAGGTCGCGAGAGCGATCTCTGGAGGTGTGCCTCCCTGGATTCCCGGCATGATCCGGTACGGGCGCCGGGTGTCTATGAGGTAAGCCATTTCCGCTAACCTGATTTGATGGGGTTGCCTTATCACCCCCTGGGTCCGGTCAGCGACCCTTTTGTTCGGTTCAGCCTTAAGGGCGAGCCAAACACTGAACTTGGACAGGGCCTTGTCTGTGACAAATCTGTTCGGGTTCGAACACTCCTCAACGTGTCTCAGCCAGTCCTCCGCCGTTTCCACCTCGTGGCCGTCTCCCATAATGAACGGCCGCAGGGGGTCACATATAGTAATGGCCGCGAAGAGCGCTGTCTCTGGATCTTGTCGGAAAGCCTCACGAGCGGACCTCATCGCCCGGGCTTTGTTGGCATCTATGCTCCCGACCCAGTTAAGGAGGACGTCGCCGCTCATAAGATCTTCCATTGCCGCGTCCATCTCCCGGTACATGGCGTCGGCTAGGCCGGGCAAGTCCACGGGGGAAAGGGCTTTCAGACGGTATGGCCTGCTCGCTCTGGGGAGATCGTAAGCCCTGTCGTCCAGGATGCGCCTCCTGTCTCCCTCGCTCGTGTTTCCCTTCAGCCAGCGGTCGATTTCTTCCGCTCCCCAGCGCGTCTTCC
>DAIRWA010000325.1:0-1875 GCA_036802545.1 Bacillota bacterium
CTGGGAACCGCCATGATCCGTGCCGAGATAGGCGGTAGGCACTTAACGAGCACTTGACCGATGCCCACCTGCCCAAGCATTACCACAATGGCGCTCAGCATCAAGATCCCGGATTGCCAATCTTTGAACCGAAAGGACCTGTAGGACGCGGACGTGATCATGAACGCCAATAGCGAGGAAATCCCGGAGTACACAGGCTGATATAGATAGTTGAAACCCCACTGGTACTTAGGAGACGTGGTGCCCTCAACAATGCCGATTACCGTGAAACCTATCAGCGATAAGAGCAGTACAACGCTTGCGTCCCAACCTTTTTCTCTCCTGGCTATCTTTCGAAGGTGCGCGCCCAGAAGATTCACGGCACCAAGCCCCAAAGCAAACGCGGCTACTATGGTACGCCAGTTCACCACATCGGTCCCCAGGACATTGAGGAAAGCGCTTCCGGGAAGGAAGTACTTGGCCAAGATTATGGAACCTGAAAGAAACCCCAGTGTCAGGGGGACGGTCTTCCGCATCATGTTAACGTCCTCCAATCGTCTGGGACGCGCTAGACACAGTCTTGAAGGTGACGTACAGACTCCCCAATATCATGGCTGCGATACTCAAGTACTTGCCCGCCTCCTGAGCCACAAGGCTGCCGATTTGAGCCTCGTTTCGAGACAAGTAGGTTCCGGCGGCGTAAATTTCCTCGCCGATCAAAGTGTAGTCGCAAGCGGCTACCAAGAAGGGGAGCTGGTGAGTGTTGGCGGTGCCCGCGATTTGAATCGCCCCGGTTTTCTGCCCGGCTTCCGCCAAGGTCAGGCTCTCGAAGAAGAAGGATCCGAACATGAAGTTCGCTCCAATATCTTCCCTCTCATATATCCCAAGCACGCCGGCTGTATAGCCCCCAGAGAGAAACCGCATAGAGTCCTGTGCTAAGGACTCTTCTCTGCCTTCGGAAATGTACGCCTGACGAACAACTTCGGTGGCGATGGCGTGGGATTCGGGAAGCGCGTTTACCACTAGAATTCTCGTGTCATATTTGGCGGTTTGCTTGGCCACATGACCTAGAATGTCGAAAGCCGCAAACGCTTGGGCGTCGAAGGCGCCGCCGGGGATTACAAACAAAGAAGTCCTTCCCATCTCAGTTGCCCGGCCGATGGCCTCGTCAATGGCGTCCAGCCCCGGTACTCGTCGGATGGTGATGCCATTTCCCGTTCTGTTTTTCCGCATAGCGAGGAAACTGGCTAGCGCGAACGCAACGATGGATATAAAGGCGATACTCTTGTTGTCCATACTTCTAACCTCCACTCTAACTGGCATAAGAGCATGTTGATCCAGAGACGTGGCTTAAGTGGCTTTCAAAAGTCCGTATAAAGCCAAAGCAACGCTTTTAGGAACACATTTCCTATGGAATTTGGTTAGAGACCGAGAGAGAAGATGGAAGAGGAAACCGTATACCAGGCGTAAGGCGTGGTCTGTGGTTTCGAAACAGGTGGAGTGGTCCAAAATGAGCCGGCAAAGAAGCTTACTCGGACACTGTAACTCTGGCTCTCCCATTTCTCACCCGGATACCAACGGCCAAAAGACCCGCTGAGATTGTCGTAATCCCGGTAATCCCCATTACTATCACCTCCCTTCCGGCTGCCTCCGGCCTCTCCGCAACTAAAAACCCGCGCGGTGGACCTGCTATCGCCGGCGTAGGCCGACGGAGCAAGGAACTTGCCGCACGGGTCTTTTATACCCACGGTGTGCTTTTGTAAGAAAAGCTAGTACCGCTCGGTCCAAACCGCCCATTGGCGCGGAACCCTAAGGTACCCTTCCTTGAGACAACCAACCCTTATTTGGATATTGGATGGATTGTAGCAGAACGTAGATGCTCTATGCAATACCTTC
>DAIRWA010000326.1:0-1850 GCA_036802545.1 Bacillota bacterium
GAGCGAAGTCTTGAGTAGCTTCCCCGGTTACCCCGGAGGTTATCGTACCGGCTTGAGCTGAGGCTTCGCGGACTTCATCGGACGCGCCGAAGGATATCGTGCTCGCCTGAGGCGCAGCGTTGATAGATTCGCCGGCGGCTCGTGATCGAAAAGGCTCATCAGGTGCTGTAGCCCCGGCTGCACCCGTTGGAGTGACAACGGAGCTAGCTTCATCAGACCCAGTAGACGCCATCCCTCCCATTGGAGCCACGACCCGGATGGCTTCATCAGATGCAAGAGCCGCAATTGCTCCCATTTTCGCGGCGGCCTCAAAAAGGCGGCCGGTTTTCAGTCTGTACATATGGCCCACACCGTCGGCTGCCTTTAGGTCCCCGCCCAACCCCAGATCAAGCACTTGGCCGGCTACCATCCCGTCTGCACCGGCAGCGGATGCCAAGACTTGGATCGCCCGGATACGTCCCGCAGTAGACAGCGCTCCGAGAATAGATCCGGTACTTGGGCCCCGGCGATCGGACGTAACCTCGGACGCCACAGCATTCGCTGTACCGGGAGCTGTGGGCTCCGCCGCATTCGCTGTACCGGGAGCTGTGGGATCCGGCTGGCCGTGAACTGCGGGATCCGGTATTTCAGGCTCCGCCGCATTCGCTGTACGAGGAGCTGTGGGATCCGCCGCATTCGCTGTACCGGGAGCTGTGGGATCTGATATTTCAGGAGCCGAGACATTCGGTTGACCAGAGACCGTGGAATCCGCTACACTAAAAACTGGGACACTCGCTCCGGCGGAAGTCGCGGCAACTTCAAAAGCCGCGGTCAGCAAAGCATCTCCGCACAACAGAGCCAAGGCTTCCCCGTACTTCTTGTGACAACTGGGTTTGCCCCTTCGCATGTCATCGTCATCCATACACGGCAGGTCATCGTGGACCAAAGAGTACGCATGCACCATTTCAATTGCCATCGCCAAACCCAAAGCGTCTTGGATGTCTCCGCCCAGTTCCTCGCAAACGGCCAGGACAATAGCCCCGCGAAGCCTCTTGCCACCCATCGCGGCGTAAAGCATGGCCTCCCTTAAAACGGGGGCGTCGGTTCGGAAACCCGACAGATACTCTTCTAAGGCCGAGTCAATAATGGCCTTGTACCGCTCCAAACACGCCTCAAATTCCACTCTAGCCTTCCTCGCCTTTCGCGTCCTTTGCGTCCTTTGCGTCCTTCGCGCCGGAGGCCTTTTCAGGATTGAGAATCTCCTCTACTTTCTTTTCAGCCCGGTCGAGGATAGATTCCAGATTTCTGGCAAGTTTTATACCCTCCTCGAACTGTTTCAGCGACTCTTCCAAAGAAAGCTCGCCGCTCTCCAAGGCTTTCACTGTCGATTCCAGGCGTTTCAGAGTGGCGGCGAACTGCATTCCGCCCTCAGGAGATTCATCAGGAGACCCATCGAGAGATCCACTAGGGGACTCACCAGTCACATCGTCTTCCAAAACTCTGGGACAATCGTCACCTACGTTAGTCGTCATCGTCGTCTTCCCCCTCTCTAGGTCCCGATTCTTCCACAAAGCAGGACAACTGTCCTTTCTGGAGTGTCAGCGTCAGGTGAGATCCTATAGGCGCTTGCCGGTAGTCAACTACAACCTGTTGCCCTGGCAAAAGTCGGGCGAAACTGTAGCCTCTGCCCAGTATCCGGAGAGGCGATAGAGCGTCAAGTTTAGAGGCGGCATTTGACAAAAGGTGCCTATGCCGTTCCAGCTTGTTAGCCATAGAGTCTTGTAGGTCGTCAGTGAGCCTTACTAAGGTCTCTCTGGAGGATACCAGAACCCAGTCGGGTCTAGCCATGGCGGGCCTCGAACGAAGGAGGC
>DAIRWA010000327.1:0-1844 GCA_036802545.1 Bacillota bacterium
GGGAATAAGATTTCCGTTTTGCAGAGAAGCGCTCCCACAGTGCCAGGCGGAGTGACGACCTCTATTGTGTACGTCGAAAACGCCACCGACCCAAAGTCCTACGAAGGCTTAGACGTTGCCGGTAAGCTGGTGTTTTCCCGGGGCGCCGTGACCGAGATAGCAGCTTTGGCGGTGGATCGTTTCGGCGCTGCCGGCATTGTCGTGGATACCTTACGCGAGCAGCCCCAGGTTCGGGAGCGTTTCGACATGCCTGACGGAAGGCAATACATGGGTTTCTGGCCTTCTGACGCCACCAAACATAAGGCCTTCGGATTCGTGTTGAGTCCTAGGCAAGGCGATACGCTGAGGAAGATGTTCGCATCGGGAAAGAAGGAGCTCAAGGCCTTCGCAAGAGTGGATTCGTCCTTCTACGACGGCACCATGGAAGTGGTTTCGGCGGTCATTCCGGGTGAGACCGACGAAGAAGTGGTCGCGATGGCCCACCTTTGCCACCCTGAGCCTTCGGCCAATGACAACGCATCGGGTTCGGGGACTCTCATGGAGGCAGTGAGGACGCTTCAGTCGCTGGTAAGAGACGGCCGGTTACCCAAGCCCAAGAGAACCATCAGGTTCTTGTGGCTGGCTGAGATGACGGGTTCCTATGCGTATCTAGCAACTCGCGAGGACAAAATCGGCAAGACCGTCGCCGCCATCAACTTGGATATGGTCGGAGAAAACCAAGACTTGTGCAAGAGCACGTTCATCGTGGAGAAGCCTCCGTCGGCGCTCCCGGGATTTGGCGGTGACCTCGCTGAGGCTATACTCCGCTTGCTGGTCAAAGAAGTCCCCAATCTTGCGGACACTCATTGGCTGTCGCTGTTCAGGTGGACCGTGAGCCCGTTTTCCGGTGGTAGCGACCACTATATCTGGGCGGACCCGAGCGTTGGGGTGACGTGCCCTATGCTCATACAATGGCCCGACAAGTTCTACCACACCAGCGAAGACACACTCGATAAGGTCGATCCGAAGATGCTGGGGGTAGCGGGGACCATCGCAGCTTCCTACCTGTATATAGCGGCAACCGCTACGTCTCGGGACGTGGGATATCTGGCAGGAGAGATGGCCACTCGTTTCGGGACCGAGGTGGACGTGGCTTTGAACGGTGTTCTGGAAAAGGCGCGCAAGGGACTGGCTGGGGCGGATGATGGTAGTAATAGTGACGATGGAGAGTCAGCCGCCGTGGCGAAGGCCGAGGGCGATGACGAGAAGCTGACCGCAGTGGCGAAAGCCAGAAGAAACATCGAGCTCCGGGTCGCCTTCTTAGCGGAAAGGAAGAAAGCCGACATCGAGAGCCTGTCCAGACTAGCGCCTGAGTCTGCGTTTTCGACGCGGGCCAAGGAGGCAGCTTGCGAGCATGTAGAGTGTATGGCCGAATTCCTTAAGGCGAAGACTCTCGCAAACCTGGCCAGATTGGCCGGGCTTGACTCGGTCTCTGACCTGCCTCCGTGGTGGGAGCCTGCAGTCACCGACGCGAGCGACAAGGCCAGGAAGCTGGTGCTGGAGCGAGTGTACAGGGGACCGTTCTCTGGACCCGCCAAAGAGAATGCCGAGGGATACGAGGCTATGGCCAAGGCTTTTTCCGATAAGTACAAGGAGCCGGCTCCTTCAGGCGCTTTCCTGCAGTACTGGGCTGACGGGAGGAGGACTCTTGCCGAGATCGCGGACCTTCTGGAACGGGAGACGGGTTTTCGGCATGATGAAATGCTCCTTGAATTCGTCGAGTTGCAGGTAAAGCGCGGCGTGTTCCGGCTGAAGAGTGTGTAGGCCTGTTCTCGGCGTGCGGGTATGTGCAATTGCGTGCGGAT
>DAIRWA010000328.1:0-1612 GCA_036802545.1 Bacillota bacterium
CTAGAGGTTCGAACGGGCGTCGGCGGATACGGGGTGGTTGGAGTTCTCAGAGGCGTTACTGACAACGGTCAGAGTGACTCTCGCACCATCGCTGTTAGAGCGGACATGGACGCGCTGAACGTCCAGGAAGAAACCGGCCTTGAGTTCGCTTCCAAAGTGCCCGGGAAGATGCATGCGTGTGGGCACGACGGCCATGTGGCCATGGCTCTGGGAGCCGCGTCCATACTGTCGAGGATGAAGGATGGCATCAGAGGCAACGTAAAGTTCATCTTCCAACCTGCGGAAGAAGGCCCTGGCGGAGCGAAACCCATGATAGAAGATGGGGTTCTCCAGGACCCCCAGGTCGATGCCATTGTCGGGCTTCATATGGGCTGCATTTGGAACGTGCCTACCGGCTCTGTGGGGGTCAAGCCGGGAGCCATGATGGCTGCGATGGATCGCTTCGAGATCCTGGTCAAGGGCAAGGGCGGGCACGGGGCAATGCCCCACCAGACCAGTGACGCGCTTTACGTGGGCGCTCAGATAGTCTCCGCCCTGCAAGGGATCGTCTCGCGAAGAACCAACCCCCTTGCGCCCAGCGTTATCACAGTCGGTCAGTTCCACTCGGGATCGGCGTTCAACATAATCCCCGGAACCGCATGGCTTGAAGGCACCGCCCGTTGCCTTGACGAGGAGCTTCGGGCGCGCATCCCCGAGATGATCCGGGACGTCGCGCAGGGCGTGGCGGCGACAATGGGCGCCGAATGCGAGGTTACGTACCATCTTGGGTACCCGGTGGTCGTCAACGATCGTGATTTCACAGACTTCTTCGCGAGCGTGGCGCGGGACGTGCTGGAAGCGGCCGGTGGAGGCGCGGTACAGCAACTCCCTGAACCAACGATGGGTGGCGAAGACATGGCGTACTACCTTAGGGAAGTGCCCGGCACCTTCTTTTTCCTAGGCAGCAGGCCTGAAGTCGCATATCCGCATCACAACTCGAAGTTCGACATAGATGAATCCACCTTGCCTCTCGGCGCCGCGTTGCTGGCAGAGACTGCGCGAAGGTGGCTGGAGAAATAAGATAGGGTCCGTCGTGACATAGGAGACTGCGCGGGACAAGGGTATGACCGGTTGCATACCCGGTTACAGCACACCCTGCTATGGACTAGGCCGCGGCATAAGCTGCGGCCTATATTTGATCAGACGCAATTGCGTTCTTGGCCGTCACGTCCGCATCTCCGTGTGGGGATTCCGCGCTGTGGAAAGGCAGGATGCGGCTGCGGTCTTTGTCAAAAGGCGTGTTCCTGGGTTGCGACCGGTATCCAGATTGCAGGTCGACGGAGCCGCTTGGGTAGGACGTTGAGGTGAAATGTGCGTCGACCGCTTGTCTTGTTTCACGGTCTCTTAGGATAGCGGGTCTCCCTCGCTAGACTCTGCCCCCACTTCCTCCGACCACAGCCCTTCCCTTTTGAGCATGTTGCGCAGATGGTTGTACAAGTGTTGGTGCCACCGCTTTGTGCCCGGCTTTTCCGAGACGGGCGATATCTGGCCGAACTCCTTGAAGGATATCGGGATAGACTCGGAGTCCGGCTTGTACCATAGGTTGACAGTGGTCGCGAGGGTCTTGCTGTGC
>DAIRWA010000328.1:1622-1832 GCA_036802545.1 Bacillota bacterium
ATCCATGATATTGGCCCCCCTTACATAGCCGACTAACCACGACTTCCCCCCGGCCGACGACCATCTATCGTAGTCTTCGGTTGAACCAGCCTTCGACGTGACATTTGCTGGAGCAAACGTGGCGACCTACTTCTACTGGGTCGAAGCACGGGGGTAAAGGATACTCCTGCGATGACACTGTTCGCCGCTAACTACGAACTGAACATCAGT
>DAIRWA010000329.1:0-1824 GCA_036802545.1 Bacillota bacterium
AGATGTTTTTGGAGAGGATGCTCCGTTTTGAAACAGGCTTCCTGTGATGAGGAGCGGGGGCGGGCGTTCTCAGGGTGATGAGGGGCACAGGTGGACGTCCGATTGTTTGACGAAGTGTGCTGGTGGCATTCTGTCTAGATCCGTGATCCTAGGGTGTCTCGAATAGGAGCTCTGCTTCAAATGGCGACATGGCCGCAGACTAGACGCTACGATTTCTAGCGTTGAGCTGATGGAACCACGTCCCGATCGCTCCGATTTCCAGCTAGAAAGAGACGGTCGCGCCGACATGTCAATTGGACTAGGGTATAGAGCCCCACATCCTCACCGACTTAGAACCCAGAGCACGTCCGTGCTTCTACGCCGTGGCTTCCTTCCACTTGCCGGACCTGAACCGAAAGAGACTGGCCAGGCCCTTGAACAGGCCGTCAGTGGCCATGGCCCACCACGCACCGGCAACGCCGGTCCCGACCACGTTGATCAGATAGTAGGTGAGGGATAGTCGGATTACCCAGTTGCCCATCGCGGTCACCCACATGGGGAATTTGGTGTCGCCTGCGCCGCGCAAAGCACCATTAAACACAAAGTGGAAGGCTTGATGAATCTGGCAGAACGCCATGATGCGCAAATATACTGACCCGAGCCTGATGACCTCGGAATCGGATGTGTAGAATCCCATCAATGTTTCCGGCCAGAACAGGAACACGATGCCCATTATGCTTACAAGCAGGCACGCCATTTTGAGCGCCTCGTAAGTGCTGCGTTCGGCCCTTTCCGGATTGCCGGCGCCGAGATTCCGGCCTACGAGGGTGGTCGCCGCAACGGAGAAGGCTTGACCCGGCATGTAGGACAGGGATTCCGCATTGAGTCCTATGGTGTGAGCTGCATATGACACGGTGCCAAGGCCCGCTACCATTCTCTGGTATAGCACCGAACTGCTGCTCATGAGAACCCGCTCACCCGCGCTGGGGAGGCCGACTCGGATCACCCTCCTTACCATGGGCTTGTCCAAGAGGAAGTCCTCTTTCAGGGTCGGCGGGACCACAGTATGTCTCGTCAGGTAGAAACTGAAAAGCAGAATGCCCCCTCCGGCTCGAGCTATAGTGGTAGCAAGGCCGGCTCCAAGAACGCCGAGCGCGGGAGCGCCAAGTAATCCGTACACCAGAACGAGGTTCAATACCAAGTTTACTATGCTTACCAAGATGTTGATTTTCATAGGCGTCCTGGTATCGCCGGCCCCACGAAGCGCCCCCGTAAGCACAGTGGACATCCACATGAAGAAAAGCCCCGGGGTCATTACCTGTAAGTATCGGGTGCCTTGGGCGATAACGCTGGGCTCTGCCCCCATCCAGATAACCAAGTCGCGTGCGAAAAGGATGATTCCGATGGCTCCCAACACGGCGAACACAAGGGCTACCAAAACCGCTTGAGCTGCGGCGTGAGCGGCTTCCCGTTCCTTATCGGCTCCCATAGAACGCGCAACGATGGCGGTAGCCGCGACTCCTAGTCCGGTGAAGAGCCCGTAGAAGACGTTCAAAGGCGCCATGGACAGCCCGATTGACGTGACGGCCGACGCTCCAAGGTGGCCTACCAGGGCCATGCTGACTATTTGAGCGAATGTCTGAAGGAAGCTCTCCGCCATAACCGGCCAAGCGAGACGCATGACGTTCGTCCGTATTTCCTTATTGTCCGAATCCGGTTTCCGCAACCCCTCTTTGGTCGTTGGCGACAAGGCTCCGTCTCCCGTCAGGTTATTTGACGCAGTCCAATCCCATCCATGCTAGCACAAGAGAAGGAAACCGTACATAGACATGGCATGCGTCGGCG
>DAIRWA010000330.1:0-1769 GCA_036802545.1 Bacillota bacterium
CGGGATCGCCGTGACGATCCCACCTCCGCTGGTTTTTCAGCACGAGTGAGAATGGTTTTGGGCCATCTTCGGTCAAAGCCGTTCTCACTCGTGCTGAAAAGCCAACGGAAGTGGGATCGTCACGGCGATCTCGGTTGTTGGAGGCGGGAGTACGCCATCTACAAAGACGGTCTTGATCGGAGGTTGTTCCCGTCCATTAGGCTACCCCGCTGCTATTTGCTTGAGGAAGGCGAAGAGTCTACCTACATCTGGATGGAGTATATCGAGGGAGCAACGGGCAATAGAAAGCTGCACGCATCTGAACTCGCGCTTGCTGCTGAAAAGCTAGGCGGGCTTCAAGCGGAATTCCATACTAGCGGGCAACGGGACTTGCCATACTTGCGAAGCTATCCGGCCCTACGTTCCAGCTTCGACCTTTGGTGGGGGCATGTAGGACAGCCCCTCGGTGCGGAAATAGACGGGTTCCCTGACGAGTTGAGGAATACCCTCAACGATTATGCTGATAGAGCGAGTGCGTTGCTTGATTCTCTCGACGATCTGCCGCTTACGTTGTGTCAGGGTGACTTCCATCATGACAACCTGTTCCTCAAGAATGCGCCGGGCGGAACGGAGATCTACCTGATTGACTGGGATAGCGCCGGATACGGCAGAATGGGTGAGGATGCAGTTGACGTGCTGATGGAGGCTTTTGTTTACTCATCCAGGGATGTATCCCTGCTACCCGACTTTCGCAGGCGTATCATAGACGGGTATTGCCGAGGCGCAAGAAATCGCGGCCTTGACTTTACCATGAGTGAGGAACTGGTACGCGACATTTTCGCCCTTGCGTGGGGATTCCGTATCGCTAGCGCTTATGTGCACTACTACAAAGAAGAACCTCCCAAAAGGCGATGTGTGGAGATCTTACAAGCGATGTTTAAGGCAGGCTGGGAGTAGCCGGTGGTCAGCTAGGTCTCAGCTAGGCGTGCTGAGACTCTGCATTTCCTGGCAGGTATGGCCTACCTTTGGTAGAGTGTATGTGAAGTTGGCTGGGGAGGCAGATTGATGCGGATAGTAGACACAACAATATCACTGGACGAACTACGCCGGCTTGCCACCGACATGTTTGGTGACATGGTCAAAGCAGTCGTAGACGTCGACAGAGAACTTGTCGCTGTTGATGCGGAGCTCCATTCTGATCTGGAAGCGTTCCTTTTAAGTGATGGATCGAAGCAAGGAAGCCTGTGGGGCATTAACCTATATCCCGAAGAGCCAGGTGACGGCTTCATCGTGTTCGACTCGCTGATAAACATGCGGCCATCTCAAGGCAACAGGAGCCGAGGCGTGGAAGATGAGAAGACGCGCGCCCTGATCTCCACAATAGTCAGGAAAAGAGTGGTCAGGTGAGCTATCAGCACAGGGATCTTGCGGCGGGACGCTGGAGTCGCATGACATTTGTAGAGCAGATGGCTAATGTCGGCAGCGAGATCGAACGAGCTCTCATCTGGCGCGGCAAGGGCAATCCCGACCGTGCCCAGCGGGCTTTCGAACGCGCCCTTGAACTCATGGAGCTTACGCTGGCGGATGCCCGTGGGTTTGCCCGTCTTAAGGAACTGGCTCGTGCCCGTGAAGCGATGGTTGACTACTTCTATGGCACTAATGAGTTCGGTACTACTGAGACTTCGTGGCGGCAGTACTTTCTGCCTTTTGCGTATGCTGCGCGTCGGGAGCATTAGTAGGACGATGAAGAGATCGACGTCAACCTGCGTCCAGCAATGGAGTCCGGGCAA
>DAIRWA010000331.1:0-1762 GCA_036802545.1 Bacillota bacterium
ACATCGACAACGGGACAGGAACCCGCGCCGATGAAGTCATGCGGATTGAAGAAGTCCTTTTCCAGCAATACGAGAAGCCCGACTCGGCTGATTTGCCTCCTGATCTCAAAAAACGCGGCGGAGCCTACTACTCTGACGTAGCCCTGTCGGCCGTGTCCGGCATACTCCGGAATAGCCCGGTAGACGAAGTGCTGAACGTCAAGAACGGTGGAGCGGTGCCCGGCCTAGAACCCGATGCCATTGTCGAGGTCAGCTGCATGGTGGACGGCAGAGGGCCTCGCCCCCTTTGCCAGAAACCGCTTCCTACAGAAGTTTTGGGCCTGGTTCAGCAGGTCAAAGCGTACGAGAAACTGACTGTCAAAGCCGCGGTGGACGGGGATGTGGAGACCGCATTTTTCGCCCTGCTCAATCACCCTTTGGTTCCCGGAGCCGACGCGGCCTTGGCGATTCTAGGGGACGTTCTCGAAACCAACCGGGACTACTTGCCGCAGTTCAAAGGGAAGAAGGTCTAGCTAGGGGACTCAGCTCCAAGCAAGGCAAGTGCGACGAGTACGAGCCTAGCGCGGTCTATTCGAAGGGGAGGAATCAGCGTTGAGGTACGCGATGGGAGTCGACGGCGGAGCTACAAAGACTATGGTGACTGTCGGCGATGAGTACGGCAGAATCCTTGGAGTAGGTCTGGGTGGCCCTACCAACTATCAGGTTAACGGAATAGACACAGCTCTTTCCCATCTCGATAAGGCAGTACAGATAGCGCTGCAGTCGCCGGGTCTGCATATCGGCCAGATTGACCAAGCAGTCTTCGGCATGGCAGGCGCCGACTTTCCTATAGACTACGAGGTCCTAAACCAGGGCATCTCGCGGCTTTACCCGTGCCTAAAATTCCACCTCACCAACGATACTTGGGTCGGGTTTAGGGCGGGAACGGAGAAGGACTTCGGGGGCGTCGTGATCTGCGGTACCGGAGCCAATTATGCTGCGGCTGCTCCTGACGGCAGGAAGATTACCGGCAGGGGGATGGGGTTCGAGTGGGGTTCGGAAGGAGGAGCGGGCAGACTTATCCAGCAAGCCGTGCACTTCGCTTTCAGATCTCACGATGGAACCGGCCCGAAAACCGCGCTTGAAGAAACGGTGCTCGACCTTCTGGAGTTCCCTTCTTATGACGAACTCTCGCTGTACATGTACCAGACGCAGGGCCAGTTCCGTCAGATCTATATGAAGGTCGCACAGATAGTCCCCGCATTGTTTGAACTGGCGTTCCGAGGGGACAGAGTCGCTCAGGACATCCTAATTAACACAGGTACGGTAATGGGCGAGATAATCGGCGGTATGATGGCTCGCCTGGGCATGCAGGACATACCCGCGGACGTGATCCTAGTCGGTAGCATTTTCGCCAAGGGAGTTGACCCCTTGATGGTATCAGCGCTGAAGACTGCCTGCTACAGGTCGATTCCTCTGGCGTGTTTCCGGCTGTTGGAGATGGAGCCGGCAGGTGGCGGATTCCTCATGGCGCTGGAAGCCATGGGCATTGACGCGAAGTCGCAGGTGCGGCGAACAGCCGTTGATTCCTTCCCGGATCTGACAGACAATTAGCCGTTTGTGCCTACAGCTTCTTCTCCCCGGCGCTGTGGGGGAAACACTCGCTCGCAAGAAAGATTCTTCAGACGGACTAGAAGTCGACCGTGTAGGCGAATCGGCGCACATCAAAAAAGCCCCACCGTTAGGTGGGGCTTCCTCAATACTTCCCGGCGGCGACCTACTC
>DAIRWA010000332.1:0-634 GCA_036802545.1 Bacillota bacterium
CCCCCACTAAACTTTGGAGGCGACACCCGGAATCGAACCGGGGATAAGGGTTTTGCAGACCCTTGCCTTACCGCTTGGCCATCTCGCCCCGTTTTGCCTCTGGGTCCGGCTGAACGGTCGCAGGCTCACCTTTCGGCATCGCGCTGGACCGAAATAATCATTGGAGCGGAAGACCGGATTCGAACCGGCGACCCTCGCCTTGGCAAGGCGATGCTCTACCACTGAGCCACTTCCGCTCGATGGTGCCGCAGGCCAGAGTTGAACTGGCGACACGCGGATTTTCAGTCCGCTGCTCTACCGACTGAGCTACCGCGGCAGACTGTGCGCGATCTTCTGCGTTCACCCGGTTATAGAATGGCGGAGGCGATGGGATTCGAACCCACGGTCTCGTGCGTGACAGGCACGTATGTTAGGCCAACTACACCACGCCTCCGCGTTCCTCTGGTGGGCGAAACAGGGATTGAACCTGTGACCCTCTGCGTGTAAGGCAGATGCTCTCCCGCTGAGCTATTCGCCCAAGAAACCGGCACCGAAAATCGACGTCGATCCATAGTATAGCGAACCCTGCGGCTCCACCCCTGAATCGCCCAACTACATCAACTCCGTCACCGCCCAGACAAAGACCCTCTTCGAC
>DAIRWA010000332.1:644-1758 GCA_036802545.1 Bacillota bacterium
ACCCTGCGCAACGAGTCAAACAGATCTTCTACGCTTAAAGCAGTCCTTCTTCCTTTTCGAAAGGAGAGTTCTTCGGCTTCTGTTGTTCGCCGGAACCCTCCTTTTGAGGCGGGAGCCGCAGAATCGTGCGCCTCCATCGTGATGAGGTGCAGGGGTGGGCGGGCTCATGCTGATGAGGCGCGGAGAAGCACGTTGTCCGCATTGGTGGCCGCAGAGCCATTTCGATCGCGTGCCTGCCACCCCATGGAGAGACTATGGGGAGTGGATGACTCGCTAGTCGGGATTCCTTCAGGCCGATGGATACTACCCCTTGAAGGAATGGGGCAAGCCCCGGTGGAACTACTTACTCATCGTTTCGTCGTGATAAACGAACTGCGGCAGAACACACATGTCCCAGACTGTGCAGGACTTCTTGAAACTCTTTAGGGCAGGCGACAGTCTGAGGTTCGCGGCCCAACCATAGCCCAAGAACGATCTCAGTAAGGAGTGCTCGCGATGTCTAGAGGTACATGCGGCGTGCGACGGCCCCTTATTGCTCGGATGACTGTCTTGACCGCCATAGCGGTTATGATCCTCGGCACCATCGGTGCTGTGAGAATTGGCGCCTTCGGCGCTCCACCTAAAGCGATGGCGCAGCAGTCCGGCGATCAGACAATAACCTTGAGCTTCGTCGGAGACATCTTGCTCGACTATGGCGTTGGTGACCTCATCTCTCGGGAAGGCCCAATGGCTCCCTGGGAATCGGTCAAGGACATTCTGGCGGCGTCCGATTTTACCATGGGTAACCTAGAGTGCGCCGTTGGCACGACCGGCACCCCCATGCCAGACAAGACTTATACCTTCAGGGCGGATCCGACGGCACTGGAAGGCTTGGTCGGATCAGGTTTTGATGCTGTGTCTCTGGCCAACAACCACACACTGGACTATGGCATGGACTGCTTCCTGGAGACCCTCGACCACGTCGCGGCTTCGGGAGTTGCGGTCGTCGGCGCAGGAAGGAACGAAGCCGAAGCTCGGGCACCGTACATTTTCGAGAAAAACGGAATCAGTGTGGGCGTCCTGGCCACCAATCTCGTGGTCCCGACTACGGAATGGGCGGCAACAGATACTAAGC
>DAIRWA010000333.1:0-1743 GCA_036802545.1 Bacillota bacterium
GACTTGATGGCTTCGAAAACGTCCACAGTATGTACCTCCTTCTGAAGGGCGTTGTGCCAATGGTAAATTCTGCGCTATTCATAGGTAACCCTTCCGTGGCCAACGTATTCTTGGGTTTTGAGACCCTTCCCAGCCTGAAGGCGGGGCTTATCGCAAACAAAAAGAGCGGAACCCTAGAAAAGGCTCCGCTCTTGGTGGTCCGAGTTCTATTTATCCAGTCTATCCTTAAGGTTCTCAAACTCCTTCGCCAGTCTCTCGGGAAGCCTGCCGCCGAAACGCTCGAAGTGAGCTTCGATGCTGGGGAGCTCTACTTCCTTCCACGCTTCCTTATCCACTTCGAGAAGGACGGACATGTCTTCGGCCGGTACGTCGAGGCCTGACAGATCCAAGGCGTCGTCAGTTGGCAAGTAGCCGGCGGGGGTTTTCTTTGCGTCGGCCTTTCCGTCTACTCGCTCGCACATCCACTTGAGGACGCGGCTGTTATCGCCAAAACCTGGCCACAGGAACTTGCCCTCGGGACTCTTCCTAAACCAGTTAACGTAGAAGATGTGAGGAGCCTTGTCGCCCAGCTTGTCGCCCATCTCGAGCCAGTGGGCAAAGTAGTCGGCCATATTGTAGCCGCAGAAGGGCTGCATGGCGAAAGGATCTCGCCTCACCTTACCCACAGCGCCGATGTTGGCGGCGGTGGTCTCAGAGGAAGCCGTGGCGCCCAGGAACACGCCGTGGTCCCAATCATAGGCTTCCGCCACCAAGGGAATGTTCTGAGCGCGGCGTCCGCCGAAGATGAAGATGTCGATGGGCACGCCCTCAGGTTTCTCCCAATCGGGGCAGATAACCGGGCATTGAGACGCCGGAGCGGTAAATCTGGCGTTGGGATGAGCGGCAGGCTCGCTGCTCTCGGGAGTCCAGTCCCGGCCCTTCCAGTCAATGGCGTGGGCGGGGGCGGGTCCCATGCCTTCCCACCAAACGTCGCCATCGTCGGTCAAAGCGCAGTTGGTGAAGATGGTGTTCTCTTTCATGGTGTCCATGGCAGACGGGTTGGTCTTGTACGATGTTCCGGGGGCTACTCCAAAGAAGCCCGCTTCAGGGTTTAGGGCATAGAGTCTACCATCCGGACCTACCTTCATCCAAGAAATGTCGTCACCGAGGCATTCGGCTTTCCAGCCCGGGATGGTGGGATGGATCATGGCCAGGTTGGTCTTTCCGCAAGCTGAGGGGAACGCGCCCGTGATGTGATATTGCTTTCCTTCAGGGCTGGTAAACCTGAGGATCAGCATATGTTCGGCCATCCAGCCTTCGCGGCGGGCGATGGTCGACGCGATTCTTAAAGCAAAGCACTTCTTGCCCAAGAGCGCGTTTCCGCCGTATCCTGAGCCGTACGACCAAATCGTGTCTTCTTCGGGGAAGTGGCTGATGTACTTCTTCTCTATGGGAGCGCAAGGCCATATGACATCCTCTTGGCCGGGCTCCAGAGGAGCGCCCACAGAGTGCAGGCACTTGACGAAGTCCCCGTCGGTCCCGAGGGCCTCAAGCACCTTTGTGCCGACTCGAGTCATGATATGCATGTTGCAGACGACATAAGCGCTGTCGGTTATCTCTACACCTAGTCGGGATATGGGAGACCCTAACGGGCCCATAGAAAACGGAATCACATACATCGTGCGCCCGCGCATTGACCCGCGGTACAACTCGGTCATAATGCGCTTCAGTTCGTCGGTTTCTACCCAGTTGTTGGTGGGGCCG
>DAIRWA010000334.1:0-1721 GCA_036802545.1 Bacillota bacterium
GACGGCCGGGTTCGTGCATGTTACACCTACGACAGGGATGTTCGCGGCTTTGAAGGTGGGGCCACCGGCGATTGAGACGCCGGAACCGTAGGAACCCAGGACTACTGAAACGCCCGCCGAGACCAAGGTGCTCGCCGCGGTGGCGGCCTTCTCATTCGAGCTTTCGTTGTCGACTGTGACGAGCTCGACATCGTATGTCTTGCCGCCTATTTCGACGGTAGGCTGCACGTAGTGGCCATACTGTATGCCAAGGGTCTCCTGTTTTCCGCCCGCGCCGTTGTCGCCCGACGCCGGCTCAAACACACCGATCTTCACGACGGGATTCTTATCCGGACCTTTTGGAGCCTCCGGAGCAGCGGGTTCGCCACAGCCCGCCATCGACATTACGATCAGCGACAGCACTATCGCCAGGATCAGGGAACGCTTCATTCTCTCATTCCTCCTGATAGCAGATTTGACGCCCATCTACGCGCACTAAGACGTCCAGGACTGAGGGCACGCCCCGTAGAACGGAGCAAGCCTCGGTCGTTGTCACAGCCACCTCCTTATATTCCTTTGAAGCGTGGGTAAGTCGGCTTTGCTCGTCTTTGGATGATCGGGCCGAATGCGTCGAAATAGCTGTCCGGACCTGGGGCTCATTGGTTGCCAGAGATCCAACAACAAGCCCTCGAGCGACATGGGATGTTTTGCCATGGCTGTAAGATTCAAGGCGACCGTGGCGAAGTCCTCTAGAGGGGCAACCCTTTTTTTGGAGTTCGTGGCGGACCTTGGAGCAGTCTTCTACCTTTTAGGACAAGTGCTGTCTAGTTAAGCGAGGCTTTGAGACGCTGTCATTGCTGCGTGGCTACGGGTGTTTGACGCCGGGATCCAATAGTTGGTATGATCCACCTAAGTGGGGGGTGGCAGAGTGAAGTGTGACCGCCTCAATCAACTATCAACCGTGCTGACTGGGCATGGTGTCTTGCTTGCTTTCTTGTTCGGATCCCAGGCCGGGAAGGGCGAGGCGCTGCTAAAAGGAAGTCCCGTCAAACCAGCAGATGATCTGGCTGACCTAGATCTGGGCGTAGTCCTCCGCAACTCTCTCCCTGACGGCTTGGCGAGAGCGAGGTTCTACGCTCTTCTCTACAATGACCTCGTTGATCTGTTCCGGCCCCTGAACCTCGATTTAGTGCTACTTCAAGAGACCCACTCGATCTTCCAACTTGAAGCCATAAAGGGCATCTGCGTATACCGGGAGAGCGAGCAAGCGAAAGAAGATTATGAGATGAGTGTTCTGCGGCGGGCTGCTGATTTCGGTCCCGTGCTGGCCAAGTTCTTGGGGGAAACTCTTGAGGAGGTCTGAGCGGATGCTCAATGTGATTTTGTTGGAACAGCGGTTAGGGCTCATTTCCGGATATCTGACGCAGTTGAGTGAGCTCGCGACCCTCCAGGTCTGCGCGTTGGTCGATACCTGATTCCAGCACGCGTCCGGGTGCGGGGTACCACCGTTGAGTGCCTAGTTCCCACTTGGGCGGGACTAGGAGACACGCTCGGAGGCATGCGCAGAGACACGGTTGGAGACGCGCCCAGCGACTTGCCTGGAGATATGTTTAACGGACCGCGAGAGGCCATGCTGGTAGTAGTGGGTGAGGCGGGGCCCTTCCTCTCTTGGGTATTTGTCCGGGGTGTCTTGCCAGTCTCGTGACAGACCCGGATCTGGAAGGGCTGCGCCTTCCGGGATC
>DAIRWA010000335.1:0-1708 GCA_036802545.1 Bacillota bacterium
CCGCGACAAGCACACCCATGGGGAGGCCCCTAATCCTCTCCGCGTACTCCAGCACCGCCATGGAGCCTTCGGACAGCCCTGATGCCAGCGCCTTGTCGACGAACCGGTGGAGCCCTGAAAACACCCAGCTCCCGACAAGAGGAAGGGCAAGGATGAACACCTTGCGCGTCTCCGGGCCGAACCCGAGCTCAAGCGCTGGCCATAGCCCCGCCCTCTTGAGCGCCAGGTACTGGATGATGAAGAGGATCAGGAACCCTGTGGATGAGGCAATACCCAAAGAGGCAACCCCCATCGTCGAAGCAAGCCGTAGGAGTACGAGGACCACGGCGACGTTCTCGATGATGTCAGCGACGGCGGGGATGATGAACTGTCTTCTGGTGTTTAGGATTGACTTGGCCAACGACGCCAGAAGCGGCAGCACCATGGCAGCCAGCATAATCCGGGCCAAGCTTACGGCTCTGACGTAGGTGAGATCCCCGAAACCCGGGGCCATCAGCCTCGTTAGCGAAGGGGCGAATGCGGCCAAGGTTACGCAAGCGATCATCATGAATCCACTGACGAGCGTGACTGTTTCTGACGCCACCCTGGACGCCGCCTTCGCGTCCCCCTTCCCCATCGCCGCCGCGTATACCGGCAAAAAGGTCATGGTCACAGGCCCTGTTAGGGCAGTGACCAAAGTGGCCACTGAGACCGCGACTATGAAGGCGTCAGTTTCGCCCGTCGCTCCAAACAGCGCTGCCATCACCTGGGAGCGGACAAAGCCCATGAGCCTGGAAACCATGAGGAGCAGAGCCAGGACCAGAGTGGGGTGAGTTACCCCGCCACGGTCGTCCCCTCCGTTCAAGCGAGTAGGTCCATCGCGGCCAACCCTTGGCATTGGTCTTGCCCATCCTAGACGCCACACACTGATCCCTCACAGACTGCAGCCCATGCTGTCATAGGTCTATGAGGGAAACGTAGACATTAGCCGTTCACTAGCACTCAGATCGCCCTCGCCCTAGTTGCCGTTAGGCGCCCGACGGTTCTTGCGGATTCCCGCAACAAGAAAGGACACCCCGAGAATAAGCCCAAAGGCGCATGCCGGAGCAAGCACAAGTGCCAAATCGCGCATGTTCGAGTTAAGGCGACCGAGGACAAACGCGGAAGCGCATATGGTCGTAACCGCAAGCCCGAACAAGCGAGGAGCAGGGCAATCGGTATTAATAAGGGCGCCGGTGTATCGCCGGTATAGCACTAGGTTTTAGATGAGCAGGAGGTAAAGCATGGAGAACACCATAATGCCCCAGGGCGAAAGAACCTGCACGGCCTCTCCCCGTGAGTGGCGGAGGACGTTGTCTATTACCCAACCGATGAAAGCTATGCCGCCTGTACTGTAGAAACTTAATGCCGCGGCTTTTTGATATACAGAACGGGTCATCTCATCCGCTTCCACCGGATCCCCGCGTTTGAGAGACATTCTGGCCCTTATCACGACCAGCGCTATTCCCGCGGCGATACCGCAGACGAAACCCAAAAAGCCAGAGTAACTCATGGCAAACCCTCCTTCGGCTCATAGACAAATACGTCGTCGACTCTTGAGTCGAACAACCTAGCAAGCCTGAACGCAAGTTCGAGGGTGGGGTTGTACTTGTTGTTCTCTATGGCGTTGATGGTCTGCCGGGTGACTCTGACCCGCCTGGCTACTTCCTCTTGCGTTAGCCCCATGGCC
>DAIRWA010000336.1:0-1707 GCA_036802545.1 Bacillota bacterium
GCCCGAATGGCGAACGATACCTGGATTTCTGCGCCGGGATGGCGGCGCTGCCGCTTGGCCACTGCCACCCGCGTGTAGTTTCCGCGATCGAGGCACAGGCGCGTAAGCTTCTCCACGGGCCTATGGGCGTTCTTCTGTATGAGCCAATCGTGCATCTTGCGGAGCGCCTTGGGGAGGTCACGCCAAAGGACCTGGATTTCTTCTTCTTCGGCAACAGCGGAAGCGAGGCGGTTGAAGGGGCGCTCAAACTGGCCAAGTACGTAACCAAGAGGCCGGTGATCGTCTCTTTTGTCGGCGCCTTCCACGGAAGGACCCTCGGCGCTCTGTCAATCACCACATCCAAAGCCAAGTACCGTAGGGGTTACGAGCCGTTTCCGGGCGGAACTCACCAGATCCCGTATCCCTACTGTCTCAGGTGTCCGTGTGGGCTTAAGCCGGACAACTGTAATCTGAAGTGCTTCGATTTCGTCCAGAATCTGTTCGACTACCGCGTGGATCCGGGTCAGGTGGCGGCGTTCATTATGGAGCCCATCCTCGGTGAAGGCGGTTATGTTCCGGCACCGGTCGAGTACGTCCACCGGTTGCGGGAAGTATGCGACCGTCACGGCATCCTGCTGATCTTTGACGAGATCCAGAGCGGGTTCGGTCGGACCGGTAGCATGTTCGCATCCACGCACTATGGAGTAACTCCGGACATCATGGCCATAGCCAAGGGGATCGCCTCCGGGCTACCGCTCGGAGCCACCGTGGCATCCAAGGAGCTCATGTCAAAATGGCCCGCCGAGGCCCATAGCACCACCTTCGGCGGCAACCCCGTCGCCTGCGCGGCGTCGCTGGCCTTGTTGGACGTCCTTGAGGAGCAACATGTGCTGGACAACGTGAACCGTCAAGGGGAGAGGGCCATGAAGGCGCTGTCCGAGATGAAGGCCGAGTACCCGGTGATCGGCGACGTGCGGGGGCTGGGTCTTATGATCGGCATCGAGTTCGTGGATCCCAATGATGGCATGAAGCCCAATGGCAAGGCAGTCAAGCATGTCCTTCAAGAGTGTCTGCGGCATGGTCTAATCCTTTACCACGCCGGGATAGAGGGGCAGGTTATCCGGTTTATCCCACCGCTCATAGTGACCGATAGCGAGTTGGACGAGGGCCTGAGGATTCTCAGAGAAGCGGTGGCATCCATATAGTCGGGGTTTGCGCTTAAGGCGCGCGGCTAGTCCGTACTGGGTGTGGCTTGTGGTTGTGTTGGGACTGTCATGTAGTCGGAAATTGTCGACAGCTGCGTTGCGCAGGCCTTTACGGTGTTGTTCATCCCTGCGTAACGCAGCTTCAGAATGTCCGGCCAAGACCGCCTTACTCCTAAGACTACGTGAGCGAAGCTGAGCGGGTCGTAGGTAACAGGCGGTCTGAACCAGCAGCGGAACAGCAGCATAACTAACAGCAGAACTAGCGGCAAACAGGCAGCGGACATAACGACGGGCACGCGGTAGACGCGGACACGTGGCGAACACGCGGCAAATGCGTAGCGGATGTGGAACAGGACGCAGCAAATAGGATGCTCCGAAGGAGGCTTCTGGCACGTGAACACCAAGAGAATGTACGATTTATTGCTGGAGTTGGCGAGGATACCAAGCGTTTCTCCAAGCTCCGAAGAGAAACAGATCGCGGAGACCATCTACAACGCGCTAGATTCAGAACCGTACTTCCAAG
>DAIRWA010000337.1:0-1683 GCA_036802545.1 Bacillota bacterium
GTCTTTCCCTCCAGAGGAAGAGGACTGATGACCAAGATAGTGCGGATTTCATCATCAAATGGGATGTGCCGGATACCTGTGCGAAGGGCGCGAAAGGCCTCGGCGACCTCTGACTTGGGTTCTTCTATGCAGTGAACTCTCCTGACCGGTCTGCGATTACCGCCTTCTACCACTATTGGTGCCGGATAGGCGGGTATGGCCGACAGCACGGGCGCCCCAAGGACTTGCTCCAAAGAGTCCTCGTCCTCGATGGTTCTGTCCAGGAACTCTAGCAGTATGGAAAGCCCCACGCCTGTGTTGACCGCGAGGAACAACGCGACCCCTACATAGAAAACTGGGTTCGGGCTAACGGGTCGGCCTGCGTTCACCAGTCTTGCTTTGTCCAATACGGAGACGTTTTCCACATGCATGATGCGCGGCAGGTCCTGGACAAACGTTGACGCGAAGGCATCGGCTATCTTCATCGCTAGGGCCGGGTCGGGGTCTGTTACCTTAAGGGCCAGCACAAGGGAATCTTTGACCGGGGCGACGACCAATTCCTTGAGGAGCTGCGTTTCCGTTACCTTGAGGCCCAAGCTCACGATAACGCTTCGCGCAGTGGTGTAGCTCTTTATGATTTCCCCGTAGGTGACCGCCAGCCTCTCGTTTGTCATTAGAGCGTCGTAACTTATCCCCTCCGTCGATATCAGCGGTTGCACCAGCAGCGTAGTGGCAGCTTGGTATCTTTTTGTCAGGAGGCCCAGGGATACCCATGTCGCAAGAGACACCGCTATCGCCGCCAAGAGACAGATCATCATCCATCTTCTCCTAACGGCGCGAACGACGGATACTCCTCCGAAGTTGCTCATAAGGATACCTCCTCACGCCTTTCGGTCGCCCCCCGCGCCGAGAGCCGTCCTGACAGCCCTAGCTGCGCATATAGGGCGCTGAGGTCCCCGCCGGCAAACTCTCTACCATGCCTTATCATGAAGACGAAAGAGTCCAGCAGGTCCTTAGCGCTTTGCCGGGATCCCGGAGCCGGTTTTAGCGCCTGCCCGATGCCTGTTATCAGCCTTCCGAACCAGTGCCACCAGAATATCCCCTTATGGAAGGTCGTTTGCCTTATGTTCTTTGAGAACAGGTACGCCGAATGGGCAGCCTGCATGAACAGATAGTCACGGCTTCCCAACCGCGCTTCGGTGGAATGCACGTGGATTACCTCAGCGTCCGCCGCTACTGCCAGAGAACCGGGGTACCTCTTTCCGACTCTGTAGGAGAAATCCCGGTCTTCGCCCAGTGAATACTTAGTCAGCTTTTCATCAAAGGAGAACTCTTGGAAGACGCTGGATCGGTAAGTGCATACCCCGTTTAGGAAGTTCGCCTGAACTACCTTTCGGAGCTTGACCACGGCAGGATCCATGACCTGGGCCCTGAAAGACGGTATGATTCTGAACTCCTTGCCTACGTGGTCCGCGAAGAAGACCTTCCGAAGCAGGTTGGATGCACGGCTGTGTTTGGGGTCGTTTGCGATAAAGCCTTGGACTCCCATTATGTGAGGGTTAGCGGCGAAGATACTTCCAATAGTCAGGAAGTACCGGGGACTCAGGATGAGGTCGTCGTCAAGAAAGGAGACCAAATCACCCCGGGACTGGGATACTCCGAAGTTGCGGGCGGCGGTAAGGCTCTTCTGATCTCTCCAGTAAT
>DAIRWA010000338.1:0-1663 GCA_036802545.1 Bacillota bacterium
TTATCAGAACGACTCCAGTCAGATAATCGATTCGGTGGAACCTAGTCTCCGGAGTTCCCCGCGAAGATCCGCGTGAGTTCCCGCAATCCTGCGGGGTCAGGAATCCAGTAGAAGAGTTCCCTGCCTACCAAAGGGTCCAGCGCGTATCCTTCGGTGCCGGGAACCTGCATGTAGGTTATGTCCGAGGCGGTCATGCCTTCAAATAATATGGCGAGACTTAGGCCGTCCGTCACCGATAGGTTCGTGTTGACTACCTCGTCCATGACCTGAGATGCCAGTTCGGGCAGCTTTAGGATGTAGTCCGGATGGAGGAGTTTTTGGGCAAGGGAAGCGATGACCAGATATTGGAGTCGCTGCCTGCCAAAGTCGCCGTCGGGTAATGTGAATCGTTCGCGGACTAGGATGAGGGCGGTCTCTCCGTCCAGGTGCTGAAATCCGGCGGTAAAGGTCTTGTCCGATTCATTCACTACTACTTCGTGAGGAAGGTTGATATCCACGCCGCCAACAGTGTCGATGAAGTTCTTGTACCCTTCGAAGTCGATCTTGACGTAATACCGAATCTCGCACCCGAGGAACTCTTCGACCGTGCTCGTGGCGAGTTCGGTACCTGACGTGTTTCCGCCGTGAGACTCCCCCCAGTAGTGGGCGTGGTTTATCTTTGTCACGCCGAGTCCCGGAACCGCTACCGCAGTGTCCCGTGGGATGGACAGCAGGATAACCTTGTGACTTCCTGGATTGATGTTGGCGAGCATGATCACGTCGGTCCTGGCTCCTCCTCCATCGAGGCCCAATATTAGAACGTTGAATGAATCGGGCGGTACCTCAAGATCTGCGGGCGGCAGGTCCGACGTGTTTGATGAGCCATCCGTGGATGGCGGGGCGGACGCCGACGAAGGGATGGTCGCGGATAGAGAAGGCAAGGCAGTGCCGAAGTGGCGGGATGGGTCCAGATACCACTGGGTGCAGCAGGCTAGGTTGAACGCGGCGAAGGCTACGCAAAAGATACGGATCAGCCACCTCCGTTTCATTTGGAAGGCCCTTCACTATGCCCATAATAGCCGCCTCGTCCGTAATAGCCGTTGTATCCATGGGAGCCTCGGCGATTCGTGCGCTTGGCGTTTAGGACGGCTCCCATTATGCGCGCCCCAACCCGGACAAGCAGCCTTCTAGAGCGCCGTACGTTCTCCGCCTGCGTTGTGTAGGCTCTTATAACCAGCAACGTACCGTCGCACAATTTGCCCAGTATTTGTCCGTCGGCCACGGGCAGTAGAGGAGGGCTGTCGACGATGACCATGTCATAGGTCTCTCGAAGAGAATTGAGCAAGGCCGAGAACTCTACTTTGGAGAGCATGCTTGCCGGATCCTCAGGCGGCGGACCCGCGGGAAGCACCTCGAGGCCGGGCACCGCAGTGGGGAAGACGTATGCCGGCACCGTCTGTTTGGCGGCAAGAACATCGGTCAGGCCGATTTCGTTAGGTAGGTGGAAGACCTCGTGGACTGCCGGATGGTGCAAGTCACAATCGATCAGAAGGACATTGCGTCCTTCCTGGGCTAAGCATGCCGCCAGCCCCGCGGATACTGACGTCTTTCCCTCCAGAGGAAGAGGACTGGTGACCAAGATAGTGCGGATTTCATCATCAAATGGGATGTGCCGGATACCTGT
>DAIRWA010000339.1:0-1622 GCA_036802545.1 Bacillota bacterium
CCAAATCCCAGACCCCACTTCGATTTGAAACCCCCTCGCGCCGAGGCCGCCCGCCCCTGCTCCTCATCACGACGTAGGAGTTTGGTTTCGGGGCATTTGCCCCAAAAGGGATACGTCGCGTGGTTGCGATGCATCCGAGGGGACATATTCTGGGCATTATGTAAACTTTCTTCCCGGCTCCGAATAGACTTGGAAAGGAGAACCGCGTGAGAGACCGTCGACACGCATCCCGTAAGCGGCCATGACGAGCAAACTGAGCGGGTGAGCGGATGTCACACATATGTCAAGTGCAACCGACTGTAGGTGACCGTGACGAATAGAGTGAGCGGGTGAGCCGGCGTGATGAACCATCCCTGGGGAGATGAGAAGTGCAAGAGAGTAATGCGGTCTCTAAAGATGCTTGAGCAGTGCACCAAAGCAATGCTCGGGGCGCTTGATGAGGACGGGCTTCTCCGTAGCGTTTGTGCCATCTTGGTTGACACTGCGGGCTACAGCCTTGCCTGGGTAGGATACGCCCAGGACGACCCTGAGAAAACGGTCAATCCCGCGGCTATTTACGGTTCCGGCGAGGAATACGTACTGGCTGCCAAGATAACCTGGGGTGATACCCCGCGCGGCCACGGACCTACGGGCACGGCAATTCGAACCAAGCAAACGAGCGTGATTAGGGATATGCTTTCCGACTCCACCTTTGCTCCGTGGCTTTCTTTTGCGAAAAAACAAGGTTTCTGCTCCTCTATAGCCCTGCCCCTATCTCTAAACGGCGGCCCGGGAGGGGCCTTGAACGTCTATTCGCGCGAACCCGACGCGTTTGACGCTGAGGAGATCAACCTGCTGGAAGGTCTCGCCGATAACCTAGCTTACGGTGTGACGGCGATCCGGGCACGGCGCGAGAGAATCCGCGCTGAGCGAGCACTTCGCGAAAGCTGCGCGAAGCTGCATAGCACTCTGGATGGCGTTGTCAAGGCCATGGCGGCCGTGACCGAGTTGCGTGATCGGTACACTGCCGGCCACCAACAACGGGTGGGCAAACTGGCGGAAGCAATAGCCAAGAAGACGAGGATGTCCCACGATGAAGTGGAAGGAGTAACAATCGCGGCAGGCGTTCACGACCTGGGAAAGGTCTATGTTCCAAGCGAAATCCTCTCTAAACCCGGGAACCTATCCACTGTCGAGTTCGACTTGGTGAAAGTGCATGCACAAGCAGGATACGACATCTTGAAGACCATCGAGTTTCCTTGGCCCATCGCGGAGACGATCTTGCAGCACCATGAGCGTATGGACGGTTCCGGATATCCCCAAGGACTTGTCGGTGAAGAAATCTTGATAAGCGCAAGAATCGTCGCGGTCGCGGACGTCGTTGAAGCAATGTCTTGTTTCAGGCCGTACAGGCCGGCTAGAGGTATCGAAGAAGCGCTCAAGGAGATCACAAAGAATAGGGGCATTCTATACGACCCGGACGTAGCGGACGCGTGCAACGAGGTTTTCGCGGAAGACTTGTACCGTTTCCCCCAGACGTTCTCGGGGGGCCAGTAGTAATTGATGACTCCTGGGCCTTAGAAGTTAAAAGGCCAGGGCAAGCCGGCATTACTCACAGGCGGGAACGATGTCAACCACCCCGC
>DAIRWA010000340.1:0-1612 GCA_036802545.1 Bacillota bacterium
GTGACAGCCTGTCCGCGCCGAGCGCGACATAAGATCCTCGGTCTCCCTTCTTGGTGGCTTCGATAATTTCTCTCTCGAAGGAGGGGTCCAGGGTAGCCACAGGAAACGGCCCCTTGTCCAGACCGAGCTCTTTGGTTATGAGCCGTGCCAGGCCTTCACGCACTCGCATGGTGAGATAGTCCACGTCCTTGGATACCCTGGCCGCATCGGCAAGCTGCTCCATGATAGACACCAAGTCCCTTATGGGGACTCCCTCCCGGACTAGGTTTTGAAGCACTTTTTGAACATCGCCCACGTTGAGAAGGGCCGGAATGGCCTCGTCAACGCACGACGCGTCCTCTTGCTTTGCCAAGTCGATGAGTTTTTGAGTCTCTTGGCGGGTTAAGAGCAGATGGGCATTCTTCCGGAGGGCTTCTGTCAGGTGGGTGGCTACCACCGCGGATGACTCTATCACGGTGTACCCTAAGGCTTCGGCTTCGTCCCTGCCGTCCCTTGGGATCCAGACTATGTCGAGCCCGAAGGCCGGTTCTTTACCCGGAATGCCTGTCACCGGCTTGGTCACGCCCGGACCTTCCATTGCCATCAGCCTGTCCGGGTACACATCGCCTGACCCTATCTCAACCCCACGAAGGTTTATGCAGTAGGTGTTTGGCCCGATTCCAGCGAAGTTGTCGCGCACCCGTACAAATGGAATGAGGACTCCGAGTTCGGAGGCTATTTGACGTCGTACCATCACGATCCGGTCCATAAGGTCTCCGCCTTGCGAAGGGTCCGCCAATGGCAACAGGGCGAGGCCGAACTCGATCTCCAGCGGGTCAACCTTGACTAGGGCCTGGGCCGCTTCGGGTCTCTTTTGATCCTCCACTTCCTTCTTGTAGATCGCTTCCTGCTTATCTTTTTCCGTGGCCGCCCTGGCTTTTTGAACTGACAAGCCCACGGCCAGCCAGATACCTCCAAGACAAATGAGAGGCAGCTTGGGAAGTCCCGGAATCACGCTTAGGGCTGTTAGCGCCCAACCCGTGAAAAGCAGTACCTTTGGGTAGGCTGACAGCTGTCTTATCACTTCGGAGCCGAGGTTGTCTCTTGAACTCGACCGGGTCACCATTATGCCTGTGGCCGCTGAAATTATGATGGCAGGCATTTGGCTGACCAGTCCGTCACCTACCGTAAGAAGCGCGTACTTGTGGAAGGCATCTTGGGCGGGCAGCCCTTGCTGGAACATTCCCACCGCGAAGCCGCCAAAAAGGTTGATGAAAGTGATGATAAGCCCCGCGATCGCGTCGCCTTTCACAAACTTAGAGGCCCCGTCCATCGCTCCGTAAAAGTCGGCTTCTTGTTCGGTAGCTTCTCGCCTTTCCCTCGCTTCTTCTTCAGATATGAGACCGGCATTTAGATCGGCGTCTATTGCCATCTGCTTACCCGGCATGGCGTCAAGCGTGAAACGCGCCGCGACTTCGGCCACCCTTTCGGCGCCTTTGGTGATGACTAAGAACTGAATGATCACTAATATGGCGAAAACGACGAACCCGACGACCTCGTTTCCGCCCACAACGAAGTTTCCGAATGCTTCTATGATCCTCCCGGGACTGCCGTCAAGTAGAATCAACCTGGT
>DAIRWA010000341.1:0-1596 GCA_036802545.1 Bacillota bacterium
ACTTCATATTGGCCGTTGCTCTTGGATGCGATGAGGCGGTGAGACTGAAGATGATGGGGAGACTTGGCAGACGGAGGTAGCGGAGAGGGCGCGGCTGCCGAGAGCCGAGTCCAATGGACGGCTTTCTCGCCGCCCAGTATCCGTTTTCTCCGCAGTGCCCGTTTTTTACGCATTCGGGCCATCTCAGCGGGTAGAATTTGCCCATTCCGAATGTCCCAGGGGAGAGTGAAAGTCTTTGTGTAAGTGGGCTCCCTGCCGGGCGCTTACCGAACCAAGCCGGCTATGACGTCATACAATCCCAGGCCCCCGAGGATCGAGACGAAAGCCACACCTACCGCGGAGACAAGGAACATCCTAACGAACAGCTTTTGCCCGTCTCCCGCCGATGCTTGGGCTTGCCCAACATACGCCGCCAAAGCCAGCGCTCCGCCTGTTGAAAGCGGACTTGACGCGGCCGCGTGGGACGAATTGGTGATAGCCGAGATCAGGGTGAGAGGCTCGACGCCTCCGCCTACTGACGAGATCAGTTCAGGCACGGTCGGTATGAGGGTGGGCAAGACCACGCCGGAGGTTGAACTGAACCACGACATGACGCCTCCCGTTAGCCCGGCCATCAGCGTTGCCGTGGAGCTGTTCATGAAACGGGCGAGGAACGAACCAAGGAGTTTGATGGAGCCGAGCTTAATCCCCACTTCCATCAGGACTCCCACTCCGGTTACCAGTAGCAAGGTTCCCCAGGGCACACCCGCTATGGCCTTATTCTCGTCGGCGACTCCCATCAGCGTAAGCATGAAGGATACCAGGAAGGCCGCGAGTCCTACGTTAACCTTGAAGATTAGGACCCCCAGAACCATGCACGCGATACCCGCCAAGGTCTTTCTCTGGGCAGGGTCATACTCAGAGGATGCGATGTGACCCGGGGACTTACCTGACCCGCTTCGGACCGCGGTCGGGGCATCCGGACTCGCTGGCTCCTCAAGCGTTCTGTCGTTGGCGATGCCGTCTCCGGACTTGAGGCGGTGCCCGCCGAGGGCGAAGTAGAGGACAGTCGCCCATGTAGTCAACACAATATACGAATTGAGGAAATAGGGCAGCTCGATGCCTGTATATCCTATTTGCGCGGACAGAGTGAGGCCAATGATGCCAGTAGGCGCCAGAGGGGATATCCCGGCACCGCATGCGCCCAAGACGCCCATGGGAGCTAAGAGCAGGGGCGACACCTTCATCTCGGTGGCCAGCGCCATGGAGAACGGCATCATAAGGGCCATAACCGGAATAGACCCCGGTCCAATGGCAGACAAAAAGGACGATAGCAGGAACACAACGATGGGCACCAGGTAAAGCCGCCTGCCCGTCAGGCCGACAGCCTTTCTGGCGAACAACTCCAGGGTTCCGTTAACTTGGGCGATGCTGAACAGGTAGGTGACTCCCAAGAGCATGACGAATAGGGAGGAATTGAAACCCTTGATAATCTCGGCGTCGGACAGCCCACCGGCTCGCCCAACTACCAGCGCAAGGCCGATGGCCACCAATCCCGTGTTCAGCTTCCTCACAAACCCGAGCACGATGGCCACCACGAGACACACCAGAGGAGCC
>DAIRWA010000342.1:0-1584 GCA_036802545.1 Bacillota bacterium
GGTGGCCTCCTTCGGTTTGGACTCAAGTTCAGCTCCCACTTAGCCTTCGACAGCGCAGGAACGACTCCTGCCTCGGAGGCGAACCGTACAGGCCACGCGTTTCTTGCCATCGTATATGTCGGCGAGCTGGATGAGCGCCGACTTTATGTAAGTGCTAGGCGCAGTCATGCCTCGCTTGCCGAACCTACGCCTCTTGTTCGGCTAACTCCCGAAAAGCGCCCGGGCCAACTCCTTTTGTAGCAGCACGTTGCCGTCCTTTACCACCCGCATGCTGTCGCCGGAAATCTCGTCTATGATGATGGTTCGACCGTCCACTTCGCCGAATTCGTACTTGATGTCTACTAGATCCAAGCCTTTTTCAGCAAGATGGGCCTTCAGGATGGCAGTTGCCTTACGAGCTGAATCTTTCATGTAGCCGACTTGATCTGCGGAGACTATCCCTAAGGCGAGCAGGCTTTCCTCGTTAATCGGCGGGTCTTCGCGGGCGTCGTCTTTAAGGGTGAATTCAACGACCGAGGGAAGGGGGGCGCCCTTCTTGACGTACGCACCGTAACGGCGAACGAAGCTACCCCAGGCCTTTTCCCTGCACACGACCTCAAGGTTTAGCGACCGGGCTCGCTTAACCAAAAGAGTATCCGGCTCCGGTCCGACTCCAATGAAATGGGTCTCCATACCGACCTCTTGCAGAAGGCCGAAAAAGTGGACCGTCAATCGTAAGGAAGCGTTGCCCTTTCCTGATACTTCGCCGATGACGGTGTTCGCGCCTGAGTCTACGATACCGGCGGTTCCGGTAACCGTGTCTTTGAAGCGCAGTAGCACGTTTCCGTCATCTTGTAGGAACACGTCTTTTGTCTTTCCGCTGTAAAGTTTCTCCAAGGTAGTCACTCCAATTGGCACTGAATGCGCACCTTGAATATACCTCATTCTGTACCGCGTGTTGAATGCTTGTTGCTCATCCGGCAAAAAGTCGATACGGTCTAGGAACGCCATGGATATGAGTGATGCTATGGAAGGGACGCAGGTACCGCATGTAGAAAGAAAGAGCGGGAATTGGAGTAGAGGGCAGAGTTGCCTTAAGGTTGTCATAAGACCGATGAAACCGGTGATGGAGTGATGCTTCTTGACCAAGATCAAAATCCGTGTGGATAACCTGGAGCTTCAGGCCGAGCTGTACGATACTCCCGCGGCAGAAGCTATTGCGCGAGGACTCCCGTTTAAGTCTCGGGGTAGTTTGTGGGGGGAAGAGATCTACTTTTCCATAGGCGCCGTTGTGGATGATCCAGCCACTGTCTCTAAAGTCCAAGAAGGTGACCTCTGCTTTTGGGAACCGGGCAACGCTTTCTGTATTTTCTACGGGAGGACCCCGGCCAGCCGCGGGAATGAGATAAGGCCGGCAAGCCCGGTGAATGTAGTCGGGCGCATAACGTCCGATTGGGAAGCCCTGAAGAAGCTAAAGAGAGGCCCGATGGTGATCGTGGAGAAAGCCTAGAGCCTAGTCGGACGTCGTGCGGAAAGAAATGAGGAGGAGCCACGTTGAGCATCACAAAGTTCTCTCCCAGCTTCATCGAACTATGCCTCAAACCC
>DAIRWA010000343.1:0-1580 GCA_036802545.1 Bacillota bacterium
CCTGAAATGAGCGACTTGGACAGCACTATGGCGTGGATCAACGATAGGGAAGTGACTCGGAACCTTGCCGTGGGCTTTTGGTCGCTGTCGAGGAAGGCGGAAGAAGGCTGCATGCAGGCGGCGGCCACGTTGAAATGGGGAACGCTAGATTTCGGTGATGCTAATGCGTTCGTCGCAAAGATTTGTGCCGCGCAGGGCGTATATCGAAGAGGCTGCCTTGTCATACCCGTTAGGTCGGGATATCGTTCCGAAGCTTAAGGACCTGGGCGTTAGCGTGCAGGTCCTTAAGCGTGGCGGCAGGCCTCAAGTGCCGGGTGAGAACGCCACGCAGGTCTATGAGGAAGCGAAACACACTCTGGTAGTGAGGGTGAGGAAGGACAAGGACTTCGCGACCTGCAAGCCGTCGGCTCACTACCAGCTCCCACTGGTTTCGAGCTGCCCTGGCCTGTGCGAGTACTGTTACCTACAGACCACCCTGGGCCCAAGACCCTACGTCCGTGTGTACGCCAACATCGAGGAGATCTTGTCCACCGCCCGGGCGCTTGTAGGCGGCCGGCGGCCACAGGAAACTGTGTTTGAGGGTGCCGCAACCTCCGATCCCCTTGCGATCGAGTACCTCACGGGTTCTTTGGCCAAGGCAATCCAGTTTTTTGGCCGCCTGGACGGCAGCCGGTTCCGCTTCGTAACGAAATTCAGCGACGTGGAATCCCTGCTAGGATTGTCCCATGGAGGAAGGACCACGGTGCGAGTCAGCGTCAACGCGGACTACGTGATCCGAACCTTTGAGCACAACACCTCTCCCTTGAACGAACGCTTGGAAGCTCTCCGCAGAGTCCGGCTTGCCGGTTACCCGGTGGGTGTAATGATCGGCCCCATTATCACTTTCGACGGATGGAAAGAGGGGTATCGAACTCTGATGAGGCTGCTTGGCGATGCGCTAGGTGGAGGAAGCGTGGGGGCTGAGGCCGGAATCCCGTTCGAACTCATCACTCATCGGTTTAGCGGAAGAGCCAAGAAAAGCATACTTTCGGTATTTCCCAATACGCGGCTCCCCCTGGACGAAAGCGAGCGCAAGCTCAAGTTCGGCCAGTTTGGCTACACCAAGTATGTCTACCGTGGCGAAACTATGGAAGTCATCCAGGCGTTGTTCGAGCGCGAAATCAGCGAGATTCCAGGCGGTTACGTGCAGTACTTGGTATAGGACAACTTCCAGAGCAGTGGGCGGCACGGGCAAGCCCTTGCCGCAGGTCCGATTATGTCTAGGGTGCCGCACCAGCTCTCCGGGGAGCAGGTAGGGGCTTTGCTGCTCTCCACAGAGCAGGTAGGGAGATGCACAGGGGCAGTAACGCAAATTGCATGGTGCCCGTTGACTATACCCCGTCACGCGTAATAGAATCCGGAGCGGAGGCGAGTTCATGTCTGTCTACTATCTCAATACACCGGAGTCGGCCGCGTAGTCGGCTTCAGCGGGTGTAATTGGCCTGATTACATGCTGTTAGGCGTCTTGGGTTGGCCTAACAGATGTGATTGGCGCTATTTGAGATAGGGGTCAGCATGGTCGCCGTTGTTTTTGTCTAGTC
>DAIRWA010000344.1:0-1569 GCA_036802545.1 Bacillota bacterium
GAAGTGCTCATCAGCGTGGGCGCGGTTTCGACGACCCAGTTTTACAGAGCCCTGGCCAAACAGCTTCAGGCGCCTTTTTGCGATTTGCATACGACCACGCCTGACCCCGCCGCTCTGAAACTCTTTACCACTCAAGAGGCCAAGGCTTTTCGAGCCATTCCTCTTTTCATCAGGGGCAGCACCCTGGATGTCGCCGTGGAAAATCCCGCGGATCTTAACAGACTGGAGTCCATCCGCGCCAAGACGGGCTACAGAGTGTTCCCGCACTTGGCCGTTCCCGAAGATATAGACCAAGCCATGCGCCGTTACTACGAGATAGTCGATGCCGAGGCCTCCAAGGAACCCGGCAACAACAAGAGAAGCGAGTTCACAACCGCTGAAGCCGGAGTCTACCAGGCGCAAGCAGGCGATAGTCGGTTGGATGACTCTCCTGCCGTGGCGATGGTGGATAACCTTCTGTTTGAGGCCGCTAGGCGCGGAGGTTCCGACATCCACATCGAGCCTTTCGCCGATAAGACCAAGGTGCGGTTTAGGATAGACGGTGTACTGGAATCCGCGGGCGACTCCCCAAGGATGCACCACGAGGCCATAATAACCCGTTTGAAGGTGCTCGGCGGGATGGATGTCGCCGAGAAGAGGCTTCCTCTAGACGGGCGGTTTTCGACAATAATCGATAACAGGAAGTATGACCTTCGCTTGTCCACTCTTCCGACGGTTTTCGGCGAGAAGGCCGTTATCCGTCTCTTGGAGCAGACCACCGAGCACCTAGACTTTAGCCGGCTGGGGCTAACCCCCAAGGTCATGGGCTCGCTGAATAGGGCTCTAGCTCTCCCTCACGGCATGATCGTAGTGGGCGGGCCGACGGGAAGCGGTAAATCAACTACCCTGGCCACCGCTTTGAACGTGGTGAACGCTCCCGGGAGGAACATAGTCACCGTCGAAGACCCTGTAGAATACATCATTCCCGGCGTGAACCACACCCAGGTCAACACCAAAGCGGGATTAAATTTCGCGACGGTCATCAGGCACATCTTGCGTCAGGACCCTGACGTGATTATGGTGGGTGAGATCCGAGACGCAGAAACAGCCGAGATGGCTTTTCGCGCCGCCCTTACCGGCCACTTAGTGCTTACGACGATTCACGCCAATGACGCTCTTTCCGTCATGACCAGGCTTGAGGACATAGGCGTGAACAAGTACCTGGCACTAACGTCGATAGTGGCCATGTACAGCCAGAGGCTTGTGAGGACCATCTGCCCGTGGTGCAAGTACAAGGAGACTGCCGCGGATAAGGTCATTGATGAAGTGAGGGCCGCCGCGGGAGTGAAGAATGGCGTGGATGTGGCCGTCGCCACGACTACTAGGCCTTGTGTCGGATGTCCCGACAGAGCCTATAAGCGGCGAACGGCTATCTCCGAGATGATCTTTGTTGACGATGATTTCCGCAGAAGATATTTGGAGTCGCGAGACCCCAAGTCGGACCCCACGCTTAACCCCGCGAGACGTCATGAGGGCCTTTTGGCCGACGGGGCGCGAAAGGTCATAGAAGGATTGACCACATGGGACGAG
>DAIRWA010000345.1:0-1560 GCA_036802545.1 Bacillota bacterium
ACTCTACTCAGGACCGAAGCCGTGATGGGCTGCCCCTTCTCGGCCAGCACGTAAATCCGGCGCTGGAGCTCGCCCTCGATCAAGTGACGCACGAAATTGTGGTGATAGGTCATGAGGAACTGCATCGAAAGCCACCGCCGCATCCTCGGATCGTCACTCTGAGACGCGATGTAGTTCCCGACCAGGAGTTCGTTGATGGTGGACGGCGCCTCCGTGAAGAACATGGTGCTCCTCGCGTTGGAAAGCCGCTGGTACCTTTGGGAGAGGACGCCATGACCGCCGTGTCCCAGCTCGTGGCTTAGGATCAGTGCGTTTCGCATGCTGTTCTGCCAGGTCACCAGGATGTACGGGTGAGCGCCTGGGACGGTACTGCAAAACGCCCCCGTGGACTTGCCGATATTGTCGGCGAGGTCGATCCACCTGCTCTTCATGCCTTTTGCCATGATCTCGGTGTACTCGGACCCCAACACCGAAAGCCCTTTGACGATGGTCTCCGCAGCCTCATCGAAGGTAGTCGCCGGGCTGAAATCCGGATCCAGCGGAGCTTCGATGTCGCAGTACAAGAGTTTATCCAGCCCCAAGACCTGCTTTCTGAGCCGCGCGTAGCGGCGCATGTGCGGCGCGACTTCCTTAAGGATGATATCGTGGAGGTTATTGTAAACATCCAGGGTGACTTCCTGCGCACTAAGCAACATGTGCGTCGCCGACTCGTACCCTCGCAGTTTCGCGAGAACCACATGCTTCTTAACCTCGGTGCCCCAAGTCGCGCCGTATGTATTCTGATACGCCTTCAGCCCCTTAGTAAAGGAAGCGAACGCGTTCCTGCGCAACACGGGATCCGGAGATTTCTCGTAAGTCTCCTCGTAAAGCGCGAAAGACATGGGATGGCTGACTCCGTTCTTGTCCAGAATCGGCTCAAAGGCCATATCCGCGGCCTTGGACCGATTGTAGACCAGTGACGGCGAGCTCATAACCTCAGTCAGTGAGGCGAGGGCGACCTCGGTTTCGGAGTTGAGCAGGTGCGGCTTCTCCTTAATCATCTTGCCGATCATGCGCTCCAGTTCTCTTAGAGGCTCGTGCTGGTCGAGGTACCGCTCGAGTGTGCCTTCCGGCAGGGACAACGCTTCTGAACGGATGAATGATAGTCCTGCTCCGACGTTGGACGCCAAAGATGACGCCCTCCCCATGGCCGCCTGGTTGGCGGGGTCGGTGCCGTCACCTGACTGCTTCAAGCTGGCATAGCTGACCACACGCCGTAGCCGTCTTTCCAAGGCCTCGGCAGCCTCTAGGCACTCGTAGAGGACTTGGGCGCTTTCGCCAAGTCTGCCTTTGAACCGGGTCACCTTCGCGATATCGGCCGCTACGGATGCCAGTTCTTGCTCCCAAGCTTCATCGGTAGGAAAGATGTCCTCTAGATTCCACGTAAGATGGGCGGGGACTTCCGAGCGAGAGAGTCTCTTCTGCATGGGAATCCTCCTTATGGTCGCGCCAACTGTTCTCGCCGGACACGAAACCTCCGACAGCCAAATCGCTCCTGCCGCCGAGCGGACGAGTATCAGC
>DAIRWA010000346.1:0-1558 GCA_036802545.1 Bacillota bacterium
GGTAGCTCGAGAGAAGGGGATCTTCAGAGGCGATTCTGGTGACCTTGCCGCCCCCGGTCGGGGTGTTACCCGCGCCGAGGCAGTCACGATGCTCGATAGGTGTGTAGTTGCCTTGGGTGTCCCGCTTGAGAACGTGGGTTCCGGGGGATTAGCGGACGCTCAACAGATACCGTCGTGGGCGCGGGAGTCGGTCAATCGATTGGCCGCTGCCGGTGTGGTGCTGGGGGATGTTGACGGCCGTTTTTACCCCGAGAGGGGCCTAACCAGAGCTGAGGCCGCCACCCTTACTCTGAGGGTGCTTGGGGTAGTTGGACGGCGTTGGGATATCATCGGGCGTTTCGGCGGACTTTCAACCGATAACACTCGTATATACATAGAGGCTCAGGGACAGTCACTTAGCGTCCCTATTCGCCTGGAGGAGTTGGAGGTCTTCAACTCTGAAACGAGAACGACGATTTTGGATATCAAACAAAGTGCCGAGGTTGCCCTTGTGCTTGAAAGCGGGCAGGCCCGGCTTCTGGCGTTAATACGATGAGAGGTAGCTTGATGCGGATGAGGCAGTATGTCAAGAGGTTCTGGTGTTTGGCGTTAGTCGTGGTCTTGCTGTGTCCTGTGCTTTTGCTGGCCACAGCGTGGACGGACCGTGAGGATGCCCCTTTTGCTACGTCTGCCAATCAGTCAGCGCTGTATGCTGTGGATGCCCAGTGGTCCGGGCCGTTGTTGGCTGAGATAGGCGCAGGTCCTTCGTCGGCTGCCGCCAACCGCGAGGCATAAAGATAGGCATTGTAGATACCGGAGTAGATCCTTCGGTGTTGCGGTCCGGCCGCGTTACCGACTGGATTGACGTGACGGAAGAAGGCGCCATGACTCTGTCCGCCCCGCTTCAAGTATCGTCGTCTAACACGATCACCCTTGATGGCCGTAACTTGAACGTCGCCGGCATTACAAGCAGGAGCGGAAGGCTTAGGGCAGGAATCCTTGATCCAACAGATCTTCCCCCGGGTTCCCCTGTTAGGAGCGCCCTAAGACCTGAGCCTCTAACTATCGTGATGGCTGACACACGTCTTCCCGGCCAGTACGACACCGTGTTCATAGACACGGACTACGATGGCAACTTCGCGACTGAAAGAGGGCTGGAAAGGTACAAAGACACGAAGGCCAGTGTCGCCATTGCCCAGGGAACTGCCGGGAGAGCCCTTCAGGTAGTGGTCTGCGACTTTCGCGGCGGCGGCCAAACGGTGGTGCTGGGTTTTGACGGTCACGGGCACGGTACTTCAGTAGCTTCTGTTCTAGGAGGGCGCGCCAAGGGTTTCAGCCCCATGACGCCGCAAGCGGAGCTAATCGCGGTCAAGGCCGTTGATTCAACTGGACGGACCCGCTGGGATCTTCTCGCTAAAGGGATTCTTGCGGCATGCAGCCGCGGAGCCAAAGTCGTCATCATGAGCGTCGCTCCTTTAGTACCTAACGAGAGCAGCGGTCTCCTCGAAGAGGCGCTTCGAAAAGCGGAAAAGGACTACGGGGCATTGGTGGTTATGGCTGCAGGCAATACCGGGCCCGG
>DAIRWA010000347.1:0-1554 GCA_036802545.1 Bacillota bacterium
AATCGTCCGATCATCTTTCCTCCCACACAAAGAGCAGATATAAGGAATCCCTGCCAATTCTCTCACAAACTCCGTCATCTCGGAACGAAGGCGCGCGAACGCGAAGCCAAGCCGGGGACAACGTGATCGCAACTGGAGCGTCAGCACGACCGTTGGTTGTTCTCGGTGCACCAAATATCATCGGTGATGGCACTATCCTTAATGCCGCTTTGCCATGATGGACGCTCTCAGCAAATAGCCGATATCCGACGGGTATCTAACCTGTGACGGTTGGGCGATATGTCCGTCATCCCCCAGACCGAAAGCTGGAAAACTCGCGAAAATAACGCCACCGGACCGCTGGGCTGTCGGCACGGTGGCTAGTAAGGGGAAGCGAAGCACCCGCGTGCTTCCATATGAAATGAGAACGGAATCAGATTCGGAACAGAGGAAAAGCCGCATTCAGTCGCCCCCCGGGATTTCTGAACTCTGAGGTCATCCCTGAGACGTTCTCTCGACATTATCTGTCCCTGCTGATAACTGTCTCCCCACACACGACATGTTCAACAAAAAAGTTCTAGTTCCTGCCTTTACCTCCCTAAACTTGAAACTCAACAACGAAACAAGTCTTAGCTGCGGAATGCTGCTCCAAGACATACACGGCAAGCTCCAATGAGGCGACGGACAGGTGGGATATTTCGGAAGGTCGTGAGGCACTGGATTCTGACTACGAAGTATGGCTACTGGAGCATGACTACCGGGGCATAACTGTCAAAAGTCTCCGGCTAATCCACAAAGCGATGCCGTGGTCGTAAAAGGTCAGGAAAAGTCACACTTTCGGTGGCTTTAAAGGGGGAGCCGGGGTCCGGGAGAACCTTGCCCGAGGAACAGTCGCCGATCGTCATCTTAGCTTGTGTGGGTTTAGCAGACACGGAAAGCGTCAAGAGGCCTGCTTGATGGACGAGTCCCGCCCCCGCTCACCTCTTCCCCCACACGAAAAGCAGAGCATAAGGAACGCCGACCAGTTCTCTCGCAAACCCCGTCACCTCCGAACGAAGGTGCTGCGACAGGAAGGTTCCTGAGTACGTGGCCGCCAAGCCCAGCCGCTTTGCCATGATAGACGCCCTCAGAAGATGATAACGATTGGATACTACTATCGCGCTCCTTAAGCCGTGCTCGCGCATGCGTTCCAGGGAGAAAGCCAGGTTCTCCTCGGTGGAGGTGGAACGATCCTCCAGGATCACGCGGTCCGCCGGCACTCCCCTCTGCACCAAGTAACGCTTCATGGCCTCGGCTTCGGTGATGTCCTCTCCGGGTCCTTGCCCTCCCGACACCACGAAGTAGCCGGCATAACCTTGGTTGTATAGCCTGAGGCTTTCGTCGAGCCTGGCAGCCAAAAAAGGGCTGGCGACCGTACCATAGACTCTGCAACCCAGTACGATTATGCAGTCAGATATTGAAGGTTTGGCCGCGTAGCCAAACCCACAAATCCAAATCGCCAACCCGGTGAATAGGATAACACCAAGCGTTATGAGGCGAGCTGCCGCAAGGACCAGTCTCTTCAATGTGGCGATT
>DAIRWA010000348.1:0-1536 GCA_036802545.1 Bacillota bacterium
ATGATCCCGTAGAACCGGAGTCCCGGAAGTTCGGTGACCAGCTTGGCTATCTCAACCGCGGCGGAGTGTCGCCTCACGCCACAACGATCGTTGCCGACCTCGCATTCGATCACTATACCTATTGTGTTGCCGGCCTCGACGGCAGCTGCCGAGAGGTCCTTGACGTTGGCCGCCGAATCGACGGCTACTTTCAAGTCGGTCTTCCCGGCGAGCTTGGCGGCTCTCCTAATCCTTTTGGCACCCGTGACCTGACTCGTGATAAGGATATCGCCGACCCCCCCGTCGGCCATGGCTTCCGCCTCACCGACTTTGGCGCAGCAGATCCCAAGAGCGCCCTTCTCTATCTGCATAAGAGCGACCTGTGGCACCTTGTGACTTTTCGCGTGAGGCCTTATCCCACCTGAACCCTCTCGGAGAAAGGCCATCATCTTGTCCATGTTGGCCTCCATGATATCCAAGTCCACCACAAGAGCAGGCGTCTCAATCTCGTCGATGCTCTTGCCTTTGGCCGTTCTGGCTTCTTTGAGCAACTCGTCCTTGGTCAATTGCCAATCCTCCAGTCTCTTCCTGATTTGAGTCGCGGATCTTGGGCATCAAACCTGCCTGCCCCGGTAAAACCAGCTGTCTTCGACGCTGACGACTGTCGTACGAAACCCCTTGCTATTGAGTGCCGCTTCCCCTCTTGCGGTCGTTACCACGGTCGGGTCATTGGGAAGAGCCACGCCGTTCATCATAGAGGGTGTGCCGCCGACGAACAACATAACGGGACGCCAAATCAGAAACGCCTGGCGTGCGGAAATCCTCAACCTGAAGCATCTTCGTGGCCCTAGGGCTCCAGACTGGGAGCCCCTCTGAGTTGAGGACAAAACACCATCTTCGATCGAGTCCAGGGCATCAACTATTCGGATTACTTCCTCGTAGGGCACCATGACTCCGATCAAGCAGAACTCACTCCTACAAACGACGCCAGGTCGTCGATGAATCGACCTCCCTAAAGATTCGTCAACCCATAGGCAAACACCTCTGGCGTTATTCGCCAAGTAGTTCCGTACATACCGAGAGACTAAGCAAACTCCATTTGACACGCCCTATCACCGCATGCTAGCATTACGAAAATCACAGCGATATAGCGATGCAAAGTGCCATGAACGGGGCTAGTAGGCGCATCACCTCTGGGATCAGCGAGCCGGGTACAGTGAAAGCCGGTGCCGGAAGGAGCTTCTGAATGGACCCGGGAGCAGCAGGCCAGAAAGATATGCGAGTAGGGCCTGACGGAGATCCTCCGTTACAAGGAGAGGGTATGAGAGGCTGACCTCCGCACCCGAAATGAGCGAGACCGGAAAAGCCCCGAATACGGGATCTCCGTTCTTATGCGAGGTGGCACCACGGCATCAAGACCGTCCTCTTGCGAGGGCGGTTTTTGTTTTGCGATGAAAACCAGGAAGGAGAATGGAAATGGCCGAAAAAACAGTGAAGTACGTTCTGAAGGAGGGGGATTTGGCCACCGCCTGGTACAACATCGTACAGGACCTTCCG
>DAIRWA010000349.1:0-1532 GCA_036802545.1 Bacillota bacterium
AGGACCGGCTGAGCGACCGTAATGTCAGGAAATACAAGGTCATTGAGAGTCCTGATTCATCGAGAGGTTATAGCCCGCGGCTAAGCCGTTAAGAATGGGCGTGCCCGCGTGAGTCCTAAGACGCGAGCGGGTTCTCCGGATGTCACTGCTCCACACCCTGCATCTCACGGCCGCTCCGGCCGTCTATGGCCGGAGCATTCGTAAACGCAGCGATTATCGCGGCCGGAGGGTTGATTGGGATCGTCGCCGAACTACAGCGGCGCCCAAGACATCATTACTGAGTTTCAAGCGCGAGAACGCCGATGGATGAGCCCTACTTAGGCAATTCTTTCCCACAGGAAGGACAATACGAAAACTTGTCGTCAACGGCTTTGCCGCAATAGGGGCAGTAGTTCGCGCCGTCGTCGCCGTCTTCGAGAGGCGATCCGTCCTCTTTGAGGATAGCGGTGGCGATGCGCTCCAACTCCGTTTCTTCATCCTGGGAAATACGGTTGCCGAACCTCTCGTTCAATGGGTCGGGTTCGGTCTCAGAGTCTGTGATATCGAGCAGCGAGTGCCGCTCTTTGCTAGTGGCCTGCGAGAAACTGTAAATGGCATTCGCCACGCCCGCCAGGATGAAGATGACTCCAAACAGCGGAAAGAATGAGGCGGGTCCACCGATGCCTCCGGTCATCTCCGACGCCATCACAGTCCAGAAAATACCGAAGACGATGGCGATGATAGAACCGATTCCGCCCATGAACGACTGGGCACGGCCCGGCTTAACGCTGGTGATCTTGCGTCGATCTTTCATCAAAGATCCCCCCTCGGTCTAGACGTAGCCCGTTACAACGGTGTTCTCGTCCGGTTCTTCAACGCTTGCAGACGCGGATTAGCAGCTGTATCGTTCTTCGTATCCCACAAAGAGAATACGCCGGAGTCTCTAGACAGCATCAACTCTAAGGCGCTACCTTCACAACAGCTTTTCCATAATCACGGTGTCCACCCAATTGCCGTCCAGTCGCCCCTGCTCCTTGTAGACGCCTACCGTGCGGAATCCCATCTTGCTGTAAAGCCTCATGCCGCCCTCATTCCACGGGAACGCGGCCAGCACCATCTTATGAAAGCCGAGGTTGCGCGCCTCCTCGATAAGGTGGCTGAGCAGAAACCGCCCGACGTAGACTGAGAAGTCGGCAACATATTGATATGCTTGCCGTGGATTGAACCGGTTGAGCGAGGCCCAGCCGGCTACCTGGCCGTTATCTACCGCAACAAACACGGGATGGCGTTTGTCTCTGCTGCGCAGCCACAGATCCCGCTCTTCTTCGCTCCGGAGCTCCGTCTCAAGAGTCGCCACACGGTCCGAGATGCCTTGGTTGTAAATCAGGGTGATCGCCGGCACATCATCTTCTGTGGCAAGGCGAAACTCCACGGGAAAACACCTCCCACAAAATTCAGGTGTGCGTAACGTTGGGACCGATCATACCAGACAAATTGCCGCCTTGGTTTGAGCCGAGCGTCCGGAACGTCGTTGTCCTTTATCCATAGGACGT
>DAIRWA010000350.1:0-1508 GCA_036802545.1 Bacillota bacterium
AAACAGATCGCGGAGACCATCTACAACGCGCTAGATTCAGAACCGTACTTCCAAGTCAACGGCCATCAACTTCGGCTTCTGCCCATCCCGGGAGACCGTCTGGGACGACAGAGCGTCTATGCCATGGTGAGGGCGGAACCCCGCACATCCAAGACGATTATCATGATCGGACACCTGGATGTGGTGGAGACCCGCGAGGCCCGGGACCTGGCTGAACTGGCCTATCATCCCGAAGAGTACACTCGCCGGCTACATGAACGGATGCTTCCTCAAAGCGCTCGCCGTGACCTGGAATCGGGAGACTTCCTTTTTGGCCGTGGGGTCTTCGATATGAAGTGCGGCGTGGCGGCGGAAGTCGAGCTTATGAGGAAAGCTTCTTTGAACCCCGGGAGCCTCCAGCGCAACCTCATGATGCTGATTGTAGGCGATGAGGAAAACCAGTCCGCCGGCATGCTATCGGCTGTGGAGCATCTGGTTCGAATCCAAGAAGACGAAGACCTGGAGTTCGTCGTGTGCGTCAACACGGAAGGCGAGACTCAGAAATACGCCGGTGATACGAACAGGTACGTTTCCTTAGGGACAATTGGCAAGATGATGCCTGTGTTCTACTGCGTAGGACGGGAAAGCCACGTGGGGTCCCATTATGAGGGCCTGAACGCGAACTTGCTGGCATCGGCGGTAAACATGGTCCTCGAGGGCTCGCCGGAATGGGCTGACAAGGTAGGCTCCGAGGTGTACCCGCCTCCGACGGCCCTGAAGCACCGGGATCTGAGAGATGTGTACTCTGTTACTCTTCCGGCCCGGGCGGTTACTTACTTCAACTACCTTTTCGTCAACAAGACCCCCGGCGTAGCGCTTGAAATGATGAAAACGGTGGCTAGAGAAGCCTTTGACATGGCTTTGGAGCGCATGAGGTACAGCGCCGAGCGGTTTTCGGCCAAAGGCGACAGTGTGGTGGAGATTCGCTGGCAGCCGAAGGTAATTACGTACAAGGAGTTAGTGGATAGTGTGCGGGAAAGCTTTGACTCGGCGTCTCAGGATGCGGCCGGTTTGCCGATGTCGTCAACAACGACGAAGGGAGCTTCGACTCTAGAACCGAGTGCATCCCAAGATCCGGCGGCACCATGGGACTCGGCTATGCACTATGACCCAGCTACTTTCCCGGACTCCGGCGGACCGGAGATGTTGTCGAGGCCGACGATGGGAGCTTCGACCCGAGATCCGGCTGCGACCCTGGGCATGGCGGCGTCACAGGAAGCGGGTGAACTGCTGGAATCGACCGCGTCCCCTGGCCCAACTGCGTCGCTGGACCCGACAGCGTCCCCGGGTTTGACGTCCTCTGTAGGCGTGACTGCATCCCGAGACCCGGTTACAGCCCCAGACCTGACTGCATCCCGAGACCCGGTTACAGCCCCAGACCTGACTGCATCCCAAGCTTCGACTGCCCCAAGTTCCGCGTTTGACCTCCACATTCGGTCGTTCACAGACGCACTGCCCTCGGACATGGA